>QHYL01000219.1 GCA_003224105.1 Acidobacteriota bacterium
CACAACGTCGCCATGCAGCACGGCGGCGTCTCGGTCTTCTCGGGCGTGGGCGAGCGCACGCGCGAAGGAAACGACCTGTGGCTGGAGTTCCAGGAATCCGGCGTGGTCGTGCCGGGCAATTCGGAGAAGTCGCGCGCCGCGTTGATTTACGGCCAGATGACCGAGCCGCCGGGAGCGCGTCTGCGCGTTGGTTTGACGGGTTTGACTGTGGCCGAATACTTCCGCGACCAGGAACATCTCGACGTGCTGCTGTTCATTGACAACATTTTCCGCTTTGTGCAGGCCGGTTCGGAAGTCTCCGCGCTCCTCGGACGGATGCCGTCGGCCGTCGGTTATCAGCCCAACCTCAACACCGAAATCGGGGAATTGCAGGAGCGCATTACGTCCACCAAGACCGGCTCGATCACTTCGGTGCAGGCAATTTACGTGCCCGCCGACGACTACACGGACCCGGCGCCGGCGGCAACCTTTACGCACTTGGATGCGTCCACAAACCTAAGCCGGCAAATCGTCGAGCGCGGAATTTATCCCGCGGTCGACCCTCTGGCCAGCTTCTCGCGCATTTTGGATCCGCGCATTGTGGGCCAGGAGCATTACACCGTGGCGCGTGCCGTAAAATCGATTCTGCAGCGCTACAAAGACTTGCAGGACATCATCGCCATTCTCGGCATTGAAGAACTCTCCGACGAAGACAAGCGCACCGTGGCGCGCGCGCGCAAGATTGAAAAGTTCCTGTCGCAGCCCATGTTCGTGGCCGCGCAGTTCACCGGCCTCGAAGGCAAATACGTCAAGATCGAAGACACCGTGCGCAGCTTCAAAGAAATCGTCGAAGGCAAGTATGACGACATCCCGGAGCAGGCGTTTTACATGGTGGGTACCATCGACGAGGCTTTGCAAAAAGCGGAAAAGATGAAGGCGGCCGTTTAAGGAAAATGCTTCCCGAAGCCATGGAACTGGTGATCGTCACGCCCACGCGGCAATTGGTGCGCGCGCGCACGAGCGAAGTCACGCTGCCGGGCGCGAACGGTTACCTCGGAATTCTTCCGGGCCACGCGCCGTTGATGACCGAATTGGGCATCGGCGAATTGACGTTTCAGGGCGCAGCGCAAGGGGCGGCGCCTCTTGCTATCGTTCGCGGCTTCGCGGAGGTCCTGCCGGATCGCGTGACCGTCCTTGCGGAAACTGCCGAGTTGGCCGCTGAAATTGACCTTGAGCGCGCGGAAGCTGCGAAGGCCCGCGCAGAGAAGCGGCTTGCCGCCGGAGCACCCGACATTGACTGGGACCGTGCCAGCGTCGCGCTCCAGCGCTCCCTCATCCGCATTCAAGTTGCGCGCAAGTTCCGCGGCGTGCCTGCCAATTCCCGCTGACGCTTTCCATTCACAGCGCCCCGGCAGATTTTGTGACGCGAAATCCCCGCAATTCATCTAATCTAATTGTGGACGAGTGTATGGAGCCCATTACGATTTACACCACGGCTTGGTGCCCGGATTGCCGCTACACGAAGGCCTTCCTGCGGGAACGAGGCGTGGCCTATCGCGAAGTAAACATCGAAGAAGATGAAGCCGCGGAAGAAATCGTCCTCAAAGCTAATAATGGCTTGCGCAAAGTGCCCACGCTGGAAGTGGCCGGGCGCTACTTTGCTTGCAGCCCGTTCGACCCTGAAGAGCTTGCTGAGGAACTCAATATCCCGCTGAATCCGTAACTCGTATAGAAAGCGCGAACTTCGTCTAATGGATCGGCAGCCCGCGCGCCCACACATCGGTCACGCGCAGAGATTGATCTACGAGCAAGACATCCGCATCCGCTCCAACCCGTAGAGATCCCTTCTTGAATTCGATCCCCAGCAACGACGCGGGATTCAGCGTCAGCATGCGAACCGCGTCCGCCAGAGGAACACCCAGGTTCACAATGTTTCGAAGCGCGCGATCCAGGGTGAGAGTGCTTCCTGCAAGTATTCCCGCAGCGTTGCGGCAGACGCCATTGGTTACCGTGACCTCGAAACCGCCCAGCATATACTTTCCATCCGGCATGCCGGTGGCGGAGAGCCCGTCGCTCACCAGAGTGACCCGCTCATGACCCTTCGCTTTCAAGAGCAGCTTCATCGCGCCTTCTTCGACGTGCACGCCGTCGGCGATCAATTCCGCGTTGATTTCGGGTGAAGTCAGCACCGCGCCGATCACGCCCGGATCGCGGTGCGTAAACGGCCGCATCGCGTTATACGTGTGGGTGGCGCTCCGCGCACCGTGGGCAATGGCAAAACGCGTTTGCTCGTAATTCGCATCGGTGTGGCCCACCGAAACGACCAACCCCGCCTTGCGTGCTGCTTCGATGCATGGAGCCGCGCCCAGCACTTCCGGAGCAATGGTAATCAGCCGCGCCTTTCCTTCGGCAGCCTGAAGGAAACGGTTGAGCAAATCCTGTGACGGCGGCTGAATCCATTCCACGGGATGCACGCCACGCCGCTCTTTGCTGATGAATGGTCCCTCGAAGTGAATGCCCAGGACTTCGGCGCGAGATTCCTTCGCCGCATGCTGTTGCGTGATGTACAACGAAATGCCCGCTGTCGCGCGGATCGTGGCGTCAGGCGCGGCGGTGACCGTCGTGGCCAGCAGCGATGAAGTGCCGAACTCAGCCACTTTCCGCGTGACAACGCCCAGCGCGTCGCCGTCACCTTCCATGACGTCGCGTCCGCCCGCGCCATGAATGTGAATGTCAAGGAATCCCGGGATCGCCGTTTTCCCCGTTGCGTTGAGTTCCGTCGCGCCCGCGGTAAGACTTAAGCCGCTACGCGGCCCAATCGCCTCGATGACGCCGTCGCGAATCAATATACCGGCGTCGTTGATTTCTGAAGTGGGAGTTAAAGCGCGTCCCGCGTGGATAAGAGTGGTCGGCATGGCCGTGCAACATCGTAACGGAAATGCCCGGCGGCACAAAACAAAACGGGCAGGCTGAGTGTCTCAGTCTGCCCGCTTGTTCGAAATACAGAATGCTTGCTTACTTGCCGGCCATGTCGATGCTGGCCAGTTTCAGCGTGTCGCCTTCCACCGTGCCCTTGACGGTCACGTGATGGCCGGCATGATCAGCTACCTTGTCCTGTGCATCGACCACGTACACCTTCTTGTCGGCGTCGTTCACGAACACGTACTTCGCGCCATGTTCCTTGACGCACTTGGTCGTGCACTCGCCGGCCTTTTCATTGGCGCCCTTTACTCCGCACTGGCTGTCGGAAATCCAGCCGGTCATGGAGCTGTCGGCCGCCATCAGCAGTGTCCCGGTGAAGAGCGTCGCCGCAAGCGCCGTTGTGAGTCTTAGTTTCATTGTTTCCCCCTCCAGAAGTCCATTTGTGGTGGTTGAGTTGCCGGGCTGCCCCTGTAGCTTGGCATAGCCACGGCTCTTGTGTCCAGCCACTTCCTAGACCGCTCTAGGTCCCATCTTTATTCCCGGGTGAGGCCAAAAAAGAAAAAGGAAGGACTCTTCTGGAATCCTCCCTGGTTGGCCCCACTCCTAAGGATTAGCTAAGGATCAGCAGCTGCCTACACGAATTTCCGCCTTACTGGCCGGAGGTCGCCGTGCTCGCCGAGGCTGTTGTCGCGCCCTTGGGCAAGCTCAAGTAGCCCGTAGCGCTGGTTTTGGTCACTTTGTTGACCACGAGTTCCAGCGCGGAGCGGGTGCTCCCTGTGTAGAAGAAGATGGGTTCGTTGACCGAGCGGTTCTTCTTCTCAAAGCTGTTGTCGTCCGCGAGAACATTGATGGTGTACTGATTTTTCCGCGGGTTCGTGTCTTTTAGCACCAACTGAATGCTGCCCACTTTGGTGGCTCCGCCCTTGCGCTGTACGGTGAATTCAAAATAATCGCGCTGGCCAGTGCGGCGAAGCTGATCGATTTCGTCATGGTTGCGGGCGATTAGCGTGCCCATCTCGCTGCGGGCCATCTGGATGCTGTTCTTGGTAGCGTCGAGGTCACCTTTGACTCCCGTGACGTCGCCGTTCAACTTAGTCACATCATCTGCGCTAGCTTTGGTGGCCAGTTCGGCCTTCATGGAAGTCGCGAGAGTGTCAACCTTCTGGTCGACGGCGTGCGTTGCGTTCTTGGTCTGTTTGCGAGCCGTGATCAGTTCGCCCTGCGTGACGTTCAGTTTGTCCGCGATGACCTTCAGGTCGCTCTGCAGCTGCTGATTGATCTCGTCCTCTTTGGCCAGGCGCTGGCCCAGAGCTTCACTGGCCTGTTTTGAGGCCACTGTCGTTTGCTCCAGGTTCTTGGCCTGATTAAGGGCGCTCCAGCCCAGCCCCAATCCGATAAGGGAAAGGCCGCTCAAAAGGCCCAGCGCCAATCCGACCCAGCGAGGAGCCCCCGAAGTAGTCGTGTGAGAAAACTCCTGAAATTCGCTCATAGAGGTTCGTATCTCCTTTAGGCGACTTTGCCCTGTATATGGGAAACAGCATCCGTGGCACCAAAAGGACTGCATACTACTAGTACTAGCTAAAGCAAGCGGAATCAAGTAGATGGACTTAGCGCGGACGGTGTAAGGTTAAATTCTATACGTACTAGAACGTGTAAAACTTACTCAAGTACGTAGAAGCCGCTCAAACGCATCAAGATGCTTATCCCTTGGGCTTTCTGTAGTGGCCTTGGAAGTGTGACGAAAGCCCGAGCGCAGGGAAGCCGCTAACAGGCCTGGACTGAGAACTTTAAGTGGAGAGAGCTTAAGCGGCTCGAAAGGCGTCTGCGGCTACTTCGGCGTGCTCGGCGTTGAAATAGCAGTCGAGAGTATTCACTGCAGCCTCAAGGACGACGCGGCAGTCGGAGCAGCCTTCAAGGTGACGCTTGATCTCCGTCTCAACAACCGAAGATAGACGCCCCTCTAAATACCAGCAAATCAAGTGGATTGTGTCACGACAGCTCATTACTCGGCCCCCAGCATTTCCCCAATAGAAACAGCCAGGCGCTTCTTAGCAGTGCACTTGCAACACCAAAAACCGGCGGCTGTCTTAGAATACGATAAAGCAGTGATAATAAAGCACTTATCTTTCCTGCCCTTGATAGAATACGTCAGATTCGATGTTTCGTTCTTGAAAAGATTACACGCCAAATGCACAAAATGAGCACCGATTCGAGCCAGGAGTGCAAGCTTACCGTTGTGGAACGATGGTCATTTCGCGAAGCCGGGCAATTCTGTCCGGGAGTGCCGGGTGCGTGCTAAGAAGGGTCGCCATCGAGCCCCCGCCAAAGAGCGGCCTCACGATGCAAAGGGAGGAAGTTGTCGGTGTAATGGCGGTCGTTGGAATCCGCTTGTTGTATGCGCCCAGCTTTTCCAGAGCACTAATCAACCCGTAAGGATTGCCTACCATCCGGGCTCCGGTTGCGTCCGCCGAATACTCCCGCTGCCGCGAAAGACCCAGCTGCAAGAGCATGGCGGCGATGGGTGCCAGAATGAGCATCAGGATCGCCGCAATTCCTCCGCCGTCGCGGTCGTCACGGTCTCCTCCGTATCCTCCAAAAATCATGGCCCAGCGGCCCATGGTAGAGAGATGGAAAACCGCTCCGGCTATGGTTGCGGCAATCGAGCTGATCAGGATGTCGTAGTTGCGGACATGCGAAAGCTCGTGAGCAATCACACCTTCGAGCTCGTCGTCACTCATCAGCTCGAGCAAACCCTGAGTCACCGCAACGGAGGCGTGGCGCGGATTCCTTCCGGTGGCAAAAGCGTTTGGCGCTGGCTCAGGAACGACATAGAGTTTCGGAACGGGCAAATTCGCTTTCGCGGCGAGGCGTTCCATCACGGCATAAAGGCGCGGCAACTGCTCGCGCGTTACAGGTTTGGCGCCGCTGGACATTAGCGCGATCTTGTCCGAAAAGAAGTAAGCAAAAGCGTTCATGACCACGGCCAACCCTAGAGCAATGGTCATGCCGTTGCGGCCGCCGAAATACTGGCCGATCAGCATCAACAAGAGCGTAAGAGCTACCAGCAAGAACGTTGTGCGAAAGATTCTCATAATTTCCTTCTATTCTACGCGTGCGCTTTTTGCGCACCGAATGTTGCTATTAATCGTTGAGGAGCTTCTCTGCCACACTTCTCCCCTCTAGATTAGATACGCGCCGCGGCCGCGGGTTGTTTCGCAGGCTTCCTCTCGAAGCGCATGACATCCTTCTGCCCGTCGCGATCCACAATAATGTGGTCGCCGGAAAGCACCGCACCCTCAAGAATCTGCAACGCCATCGGATCCTGAATCAACCGTTGAATCGTGCGGCGAAGTGGCCGCGCGCCGTAAGCCGGGTCATAGCCCTCGCGCAAAAGCAATTCTTGGGCCGCTGGCTTCAGCTCCAAAGTAATCTGCCGTTCCGCAAGCAGCTTCTCGACGCTCCTCATGAGCAAGCTCACAATCTTTGCCAACTGCTCTTTGCCCAGCGGATTGAAGATCACAATCTCGTCAATGCGGTTGATAAATTCCGGCCGGAACGCTGCGCGCAATGCTTCCATGGCCTCTTTTCGCGCAAGCTCCGGATCCTTGCCCGCCAATTCGGAAATGGCGCTGGAGCCAACGTTGCTCGTCATCACCAAAACCGTGTTCCGGAAATCCACGGTGCGGCCCCTGCCGTCCGTCAGGCGGCCGTCCTCTAAAATCTGCAACAAAACGTTGAATACGTCCGGGTGCGCTTTCTCGATTTCGTCAAAAAGTATGACGGAGTACAAATGACGCCGGACCTGTTCGGTAAGCTGCCCGCCCTCTTCGTAGCCCACGTAGCCTGGAGGCGCGCCGATGAGCCGCGAAACGCTGTGCTTTTCCATGTACTCGCTCATGTCAATGCGAATCATGAGCTTTTCGTCATCGAAGAG
>QHYL01000220.1 GCA_003224105.1 Acidobacteriota bacterium
GTTTGCACGCTCCTCGAACAGCTTAAACTCGTTCTGCGCAAGAAACTGACGTTGTGCGAAACTGCTCCTGAATGGAAAACTCTGCTACCTTGGCTTCTCTTTTGGCTTCTCTTCGCAGTGCTGGCATCACTGTGTTTTTTCTCTTAGCGCTTTCGCCCGCTCTGGCCCGCGCTACGCAGCTCTCATTGCCGCCGGAAACCCCCGCCGTTCTCGAAAAGATTTACTCTTTCGATCTCGATGGGGCTCAGGAAGCCGCCAGGCAACTGCAAAAAGAGCATCCCGATCATCCCATTGGTTATTTGTTGGAATCAGACGCGCTCTGGTGGCGCTTCTGGTGCACGGCGGCCGAGTTCAAGTATGGAATGAGCGATGCCCGCCGGCGTTCAAAACTTCCCGCCGACCAGCATTATCTCGAGTTGGCCACCACCGCCTCTTCGCTTGCTTCCGCCCAAATTCAAAAAGCCGACTCCGCGGAGATGCAGCTTTACGCCGGCATGGCCGAGGCTGCTTCCGCGCGCCTGTATGCGTTACGCGGTGAGAATCGCAATACCGCCCGCTTCGGCGTGCGCGCCCGCGATCACTTTCTGCGCGCCAAGGCTCTCGACCCTGGTCTGGCCGACGCCGATTTTGGCCTCGGCCTTTACAACTATTACGTGGATACCCTCAGCGCCATGGCCAAAATCATGCGTTTCTTCATGGGCATTCCCGGCGGTTCGAAACAAGAGGGAATTCGCCTGCTCGAACACGCTATCGCTGACGGAATTCTCACCCCCAACGCGGCCCGCTTTTACCTCGCCATGAATCTGCATCGCTACGATCAGCAATACGAGCGCGCCCTGAATACCATCAGCCCCTTGGCGGAAAAATATCCTACGAACCCGATCTTTCAGCTGGCCCGCGGCGATCTCTACGCCAAGCTTGGGCGAAAACCGCAAGCCCTGGGTTGCTACCGAGCTGCCGGCGCCTTGACAGTCCACCACCAGGAGTGCCAAGCGCGCATTCTGCAATTGGTCCGCGTTTCCATCGCCGCCTTGGGCTTGCAGCAAGAACCCGCCGCCCCCTGATTCGCCCGTGGTGGCACTTAACCGATTTTTCGCCCTACCTTTAGCTTCTTCCTGGCCGGGATTCCGCATTGACCTTCTTGCGGGAGGATGGTAAGCATGTAGGGTTGCGTATGGGCTGTGATTTGGGGCAGAGCGTCCTCTCGTGCAGCGGTGAGACTCTTAGCAGAGGTTCTTCTTAAACGGTCTGGTCAACGCTTTGTGCGGATTTGGCATCACACCCCCAATGTGCGCCGGCTTTGCGGCCTCCCTGCCGTTTGCCCGGACAAATAGGCCCCCTGTGTTCGGGGTCGCAGGAATACAAAGGAGTGGCAATGAAGCGGTTTTGGACAGCAATGGCTGTCGCACTTTGTACAATTTTCGCCGTTAGCGGCTGCAATGACTATGGCAATACGTTTCAAAGTCCCGGCGGAGCCTTCGTTTCCTTTCTCTCTCCTTCTCAAATTCCGGCCTGCGTCTCCGGGAACTCCGGCACTTGTTCCGATTTAACATTGACCCTGAACGGCAGCGGCTTCGTCGCAAAAACAAAGGTCCAGTGGAACGGCAAGAACCTCGTCACCACGGTTCCTACCGACAGTTCGGGAAATCCTCTGGGAAACATCGTGACTGCGGTAGTCCCCGCAGCCCTGCTTGCCAAGCCCGGAACAGCCACGGTCAACACCATTAATCCCAATTCCAACTACGGGACCGGCACCAACGGCCTGTCCAACACGATCACCTTCATTATCAACAATCTCGCCAATCCCATACCCACGGTTACTTCCGTTTCTCCCTCGTGTGCTACCGCCGGCAGCAACCTCGCGCTAACCGTCACGGGCGCGAATTTTCTCAACAGTTCTACGGACCCCACGCAGGTCTCCACCGTGAATTGGACTCTCGGCGCCTTGCAAATGCAGCTAACCGCTCCTACGGCCACGATCACTTCCACGCAAATCACGGCCACGATTCCCGCCGCCAACATTAGTGGCGCGGGCAATGCCAGTGTCACGGTTTACAATCCGCCCTCACCGCCTGTCCCCAACGTTCCTGGCAGCACCGGCAGCGGCGGCGGCACTAGCGCGCCGTCGGTCACCGTTACGGTACAGACTGCGCCTTGCCCAACAGCCGCGAAGGCGTCGGAAAGCTCCGTTTCGCAGGCCGCCGTCTCCGAGGAAGCGCCAGCCGTTAGTCTCGATGGGCGCTATGTGGCTTACACCGCGGTTCAGGGCGAACACGCGCAAGTCTTCCTGCGCGATACCTGCGAAGGCGCTGCGACGGGCTGCCAGCCTCAAACTTCCTTGCTTTCGGTCGCAGGCGGAGGCAGCGCTGCTGCCGGCGACAGCCACACACCTTCCATGAGCTCCGATGGTCGCTACGGAAAGTATCTTGCCTTCGATCAGCTCTTCGGGACGCTTCGTGGCGTTTCTCGCCGTCACGCCAAGCCATGCCCCAAATCATTCCTCGCCGGAGACAAAATTTTCGGGCAGCGCAACGAACAGCGGCTTACGCCAGGTATTTGTTCGTGACACCTGCCTCGGCTTTCGCCCCCGCGAGTTCCTCTTTGGCCGCGACGTTCGTCTGCGTCTGCACACAGACGAACCTGATGGCGGCATGAGTTGCACACCAAAGACGACGCGCATTTCTCTGCAACCCGGTGACGGGGCCGGAAGCGAAACGGCGCCCGCGGGACCCGCCTTAAGCGGCCAAGCCAAACACGTCGCTACGACGGGCGCGAAAACTTCCACTCTCTTCACGCGCTCCGTCCCTGTGGACGATAGCGTATTCCTGGCCATCACCAGCGACCAGCACTAGTTCGTCAGTGGCCTGCTTCTTTTTGCGGTAGTTCTGGTCCTCGAGCGGTTTTACAATCGCGGCTTCTCTCAGAAGCCCAAGGCGCTGTTTTTTCTCTCTTACTTTTCTTCCTCTGCGTTCTCTGCGCCCCTTCCTCTATGTCCTTTGTGTTAAATCTTTGTTCTGTTAGCTATCGACAGTGAGCATCAGCTTTCCTCAAGCGAACCGCACCTTAATGTCCGGCCTCTTCTCCAGGTGCACCGAATCGATGAACCGCACTTGCCGGTCGTCCAGGGTCAGAATCATCGAACTGGTGCGCACGCCTTCGCCGAAAAACCGCACGCCCTTCAGCAGATTCCCGTCCGTCACGCCCGTGCATGCAAACACCATCTTTTTCCCTGGCGCCAGATCTTCCGTGTCATAAACGCGCTTCGGATCCTTCACTCCCATTTTCCCCAGCCGTTCCGCATCTTCGGGTTTGCTGATCACCAGCCGGGCCAGAATCTGTCCGTTGAGGCAACGCAGCGCCGCGGCCGTCAGCACACCTTCCGGCGCGCCGCCCGTTCCCATCACCGCGTGCACTCCCGTGCCGACCACAGCCGCAGAAATGCCCGCCGACAAGTCGCCATCGCCAATCAGCCGGATGCGCGCTCCCGCCGCGCGAATTTCATCAATCAGGCGCTCGTGCCGCACGCGGTCCAGCACCACCACCACTAAATCCTCCACGTCGCGTTCCAGGCGCTTCGCAATGGACTTCAAGTTGTCCGCCACCGGAGCGTCCAAATCAATAGCGCCCTTGCACGACGGACCCACGACGATTTTCTCCATGTACAAATCCGGTGCGTTCAACAATCCGCCGCGTTCGCTCGCCGCGAGCACCGCTATGGCGTTCGGCGCGCCGGTCGCGCACAAGTTCGTGCCCTCCAGCGGATCAACCGCAATATCCACTTGCGGAAACAGCGCTTTCGGCGCGTGCGTCGCCAGGCCCACTTTCTCGCCGATATACAACATCGGCGCCTCGTCGCGCTCGCCTTCACCGATCACCACCGTCCCGTCAATTTCCACCGAGTCCATCGTCTTGCGCATGGCTTCGACCGCCACTTCATCGGCCTTGTGCCGGTCGCCGAACCCCATCGTGCGTGCCGCCGCAATCGCCGCATTCTCCACCACGCGTAAGAAATCCAGGCTCAGTTGCTCTTCCATGAGTTCTCTCTCCGGTTTACCTGTCAGGGCTGTCCGCTTTGCATGCTATTGCTTCAAGGACTGCCCGAACCCCTTCGAGGCTTTGCCGCTGACTCGGGCGGCGGTAATCATAGGCCAACTTCCCTCCTGCCGTCGACAAGAGAGCGCCCTAGAGGCGAACCAGCAAACATCTCTCTTGGACCGCTCATGGCAGGAATCCTGGCGCCGCTGTCTGGAGCGGCCCAGCACCACCCGTAAAGCCGCTTACCCTCATACAGATCAAATTCCGCGAAAGGTATACTCTGCGATAAGGTGGGCCTCAACGACTGACCTTTAAAATAACGACGGGGATCTTCGTTTTTACTTGGGTTACTCGCATGCCTTGAAAACTTTGCACCTCTTCCTGCGCGATCCGTGCCAGGTCCCCTGCTTTCTCCATTTCTTCCAGGGGGCCCGCAATGACACTCGGATAATTCGGCGAGCGAACCACATATCCGATACTCTTCTTTTCAAAGAATGCCTTCCAGTCACCTGGGCTGCGCAGTTTCGCGGGATCCACTTCGAAGCTTAAACCCGGATCCCCATTCAGATAGGGAACATCCAGGTAGTAAGCATGCCGCATAAAAACGAGCACCCGCTGCTGATTTCCGATTCCGCCCAATGCTCTGTTCACAACCCGCGCGATTTGGTACTCAGGACCTCTCTCCTTCAGGTACTCCGTCCTTTCTTCTTGCCCGACAGCAACGCGAAGCGCCTCCTGGGAGTAAATCGCCAATCCCGCGGCGCAACCCAGGCCCGTGAGAAGCAACATGCTTCCGATAACCCGTCTCACAACAGTCCATCCTTCACGCATGGAAACTTCAAAGCCGCCGGCAGCGCAGGCAAGTGCAAGGGGAAAAACTGGGAGCAAGAATCTTGCCATCCCGGACGAGAAAGCGATTCCTAAAGACGACGCGACCCAGACCAAGATCAGAACGCGCCACTGCCTCTCATTGTCCAAGGCGAGAAGAATCAGCGGCGCCAAAATGAGAACGACAGGGCCAAAGAACTCCCAAAAGCCCGGGCTGCTCGAACGTACGCCCGCAAAGAACATAAACGGAAGAACCTGCGCGAAACTGTGGCTAGCCGATGTTCCCGTGTCGGCAAAAAGATCCGCCAGCGTGTACGTTGTAGCCAGCCGGGGGGACAATCGTTCCGCAAGAAAAGGAAAAACGGGGTCTCCCGTCCACACTAAATTTCGCAAATAGGGCCAAATGCCGGAAACCAGCGACCCGGCTATGAATAAAGAAACACCCGCAATACTTCGCAGTTCGATAACCACAGCGAGCGCCAAAGCAGCAGCAACGAAACAACCGGTATACTTCCCCCCTGCGATCCCTCCCGTGAGCAAACCCACTAAGAAAGCCTGCTGCCAGGTCTGCGGGCTGCCTCTCTGGCAAAGAACAATCGCCGCGATGGCTGCGAAGAACCCCATGTAAATATCGGGGGAACCCGAACTCGTCACTTGCCAGAAAACGATCGGCGTCAGTAAAAAGAGCAATGTGAAGGCTGCTACGACCTTGCCGGATGCCCACCGCGACGCAAGGGACGCCAGCGCAGCTGCCGTTAGAGCCCCTCCCAGAAAAATGAAGCCCATGGCCAACTGTTCGCTGCCCAGGGCGAGCCCGAAAAGAATAAGAAGATGGTGCTGGCCGCACGCAAAACTATGAGAGTTCGAGAATATTGCCTGAAAACCTTGTCTAAGAATCTGCTTCTGCACCGCGAAGTGATACACCAAGGCATCGGAACCAGTCAGGGGAGCCAAAGCCGATACAAACTCGACCAATGCCATGCATACAACAAAGGCCAAAAGAACTCTATCTAATGAAGACTCAGGGGCCAGCCCGGCAAGGGCACATCTCAACCTTTTCCACAGTGTTTTCCATTCCACTATCAGAAAGCCAAACAACAACGCGACAATGCCAAGACAACCGCTTCTGACGTGCTGAATAACTTGGACCAGAAAAAGAAGAACCTCAGATGTAACCAAGCCAACGGCAATCGCACAAAGAAGGTGGTCCGCATCCCGGTCCATCTCCAGCCGCAGAAATCGCAAGAGTACGTTTCCAAACGACGCGAAGCCCAGGCAGATAACAAGGAGCCCCACAAATGCTAGGACCGCGGTCGCTAACGCCATTTGCTATGCGACAGTCTCTCGAGGATCGGGGCGAAGGCAGGTAGGAATCGATGGAAGTACCAGCCAATCGCGCCTATTGCCCAGGAAACAACAAAGATTTGTTTCATCTTATTATTCGTTGCAGTTCTTAATTCGTGATTCATCTTCGGCCCATCGGTGCATCATGCATGAAAACGTGCACCAAAGGAAGAACGGCTTGGCCGTGCATACCCGCTCCGGGTTGGCTCTTGGGTCTCGCGTGCCTTCTCGTCCCTCGCTGGGTAAGTGATTCCTCCTGTGCAAGGACACTGACCTTTGCCTGACCTTGCCAAACGGGCGCATGACGCATAACCTTCTCTAGAACGAGCAGTTACACTGCTTCGCAACCTGAGTCTTTTGAAACGCACCGTTGCGCGGGAATGCGGGGAGAGGGCTCCTGGAATCATGGCGGCCGGACAAATCCTTCCTGGCAATCTACGCCGCAATCCGCTGATCGTCTTCGGATTTTTATTACTCTTTGTTGTTGCTGCCTACAAGACCGCCGGCTTTATCCTCGCTGGCAACATGACAGACCTTGCATTGGTTGCGATAGCCGTTGCGATGTGTGCTTTGGTGGTCGCCATCCTTAACGATTGGCGGAAAGGGCTCTATCTTTTTCTGGCCTGGCTCTTGTTCGAGGATTTTGCCCGGAAGTACCTTGGCAACAATATGGCCATTTATTTCGCCAAGGATTTTCTACTCCTGGTCATTTACATTTCGTTTATCGCAGCCTATCGCCGCAAAGAGGTAACTGGGTTTCGCCCTCCCTTTTTGACGCCGCTGCTGCTGTTTATTTGGTTCGGGGTCATTCAGATCTTCAATCCAAGTTCCACGCACATCATGTTCGGCCTGTTGGGCTTCAAGGTGTATTTCTACTATGTCCCGCTTCTTTTCATAGGCTACGCGCTCATCAATTCAGAGGCTGAGCTGCGTCGCTTCTTCTTCACCAACCTCGCTCTTTCCGCAATCATTTCCGGGTTGGGAATAGCACAGGCCATTCTCGGTCACACTTTTTTGAATCCGACCAGCCTTGCGGACGAGATTCGCGATTTGAGCACGTTATATCGCTCGTCGCCTATCTCCGGATTAACTTTCTATCGCCCCAACTCGGTCTTTGTAAGCACCGGACGCTTTGGGAATTTTATGTTGGTCACATGGTTGATTGTCTTTGGTTTTGCCGGCTATCTCCTGCTTCGGCATAAGCGAGGAAGGGCCTTTGTCTTTTGTGTGCTTGCTCTGACCGCCGCGGCTCTCGTTCTTGCTTCTTCGCGCGGCGTGGTGATGTGGGGTGGCGGCTCAGCTCTAGTCGGAGCTCTCGCCTTCGTCTGGGGGGCTCCTTGGCGCCAAAGAGAAGTCGTGCGTGTGTTACGCACTCTTCAGAGGGCTTTCGCCGGTGTTGTACTCGCGATGGCCTTGTTGCTCTTTCTCTTTCCGGAGGCCCTTCTCTCTCGTGTGGCTTTTTACACGGAAACTCTCTCTCCGACGAGCAGTGCGAGCGAACTCCAACATCGCACTTGGGATTATCCAATGGCGAATTTCCTCGGCGCCTTTGGTTTCGAGCGCTGGCCTTACGGTTACGGCATCGGCACTTCGTCTCTCGGCGTGCAATACGTCGCGAAATTCTTCCATGCCCGGCAGCCGGTCCTCGGAGTCGAAAGCGGATTCGGCACACTGGTCGTAGAAATGGGAATAATGGGTCTCCTCCTCTGGCTCGTCATGTCGTTCGCGGTTGTTCTTTCGGCGTGGCGCGTGGTAAAGAACCTCAGGGGATCACCCTGGTTCCCGATAGCGTTCATGATTTTCTGGTATGCTGGCCTTCTGCTACTTCCAATGACCTATGCGGGGCTGTCGCCCTATCAGGATTATGTGTTGAACGCTTACTTATGGCTGCTCCTCGGCATCTTATTCCGGCTTCCTACCCTCGCTTTCTCCGTGCAGTTTGCCGCCGTTCAGCCTGGCTTCCAGTTTCCACAGCCTCTGCGACGACCACTTCGCCAGCCTATTCACCAACCTTTTCACCCACGGATGCGCTGACTTGCGGCTCGCGGTCGTCTCGCCCTTTGTGGACCGCCGGCACGGCACCGAGCGTGCCCTCGCCGAATTGCTGGAACGCCTCGCCCGCGATTACCATTGCGAAATTCATCTTTACTCGCAGCGGGTCGAGGATCTCGTCATCGGCCCGTTTCCATCTCCCAGCGGGCAGCAGGCGGGCATCATTTGGCACAAAGTCCCCTCAATTCCTGGGCCTCACGTTTTTCAGTTTCTCTTTTGGCTATTCTTGAATGCATTTTCGCGCCGGTGGTATCGTACAATTCCCGATTTGCATTTCGATCTCGTCCTATCTCCCGGAATCAACTGCTTTGGCGCGGATGTGGTCCTTGTTCACGCGCTCTTTCATCGCTTGCGCGAGCTTGCCCAAGAGGACACAAACCCATCAAGCCGGAGCGCGCTTCTTCGCCGTTTCCATCGCCGTGTCTACTACTCATTTCTGACTTGGCTCGAGTGCCGGATTTATTCTGACTCCAAAGTGTCCCTCGCCGCAGTTTCCAGGCGGACCGCCGCCCTTCTGGACCACTATTTCCACCGGGACGACGTTCGTGTCATTCCCAATGGGGTTGATGCCGCGCAATTCTCTCCCGCCCGGCGTCGCGCCCTTCGCGCCGAAGCGCGCTCCCGGTACAAGTTTCATGAAACAGACTTTGTGCTTCTTCTGATTGGCAACGATTGGCGCAACAAGGGTCTCTCCACGATGCTCGATGCGATGGCGAGTGCCCGAGAGGTTCCCTTGCGACTTTTAGTCGCTGGCCAGGATGCTGCGGCCCCTTTCTTTCTCGATGCTGCTACGAGCCTGAAGATAAGCGA
>QHYL01000221.1 GCA_003224105.1 Acidobacteriota bacterium
TGGCCGCCGCCGCAACTTGCGTTGCCGCTTCTCCTCCGCTAACCGCTACCACCGTCTTGCGCGAGAGCAGGTAGCCGAACAATCCGAATACCAGGACAAACCAGCCAAGCAGGGGCCACTTCATCGCGTCGAGCCGCCCCGGAACCGCCTGGATCGTCGCTCCGCCCGATTCTGCTGCCGCGTCCTGAGCTTCCCGGCCCTGTGGCCCGCTTTCCGCTCCCGCGCTCGCATTCGCAGACGCCGTGCCCGACACATTCACCGTCACCACGGCGCCTGCGGGAACATCCTGCCGCAGGTACAGGTTCATTCCCTGCTCCTGCCCCGCGGGCGCCAGTCCGTCGCCGCTCACTTGCAAGCCTGGGGGAACCACGAACAGGACACGTCCGCCTGGATAAACCGTCGGAAGTTTCAACGTCGCTGCGTTGTCTAAATACGGCAGTTCGTAGGAATATCGCACCGAATTGTCGCCTGGGCGAAACGCAAATGCGATCGAGTAACGGTTGTTTTTCCTGTCGATGGGAATCTGTGTCAACGGCATTCCCGCCGGCCCCGCCGCCTGCACTCCCTGCAGTTCGGCTTTTTCCGGCAAAGCAAAGTCAAAGGTTCCATCGGTGCGGAAATAGGCGTATGGCGGCTGCGATTTGTTCTCTACTTGATATTCCTCAGCGACCTTCAAGGTGTCGCCGTTGGGCTGAAAAACCACGAAGTGGGAAGAAACATCAATCGTCTTGGGATCCTTGGATGGCTCGAAAATATCCAGCTGTACCGTGGCGTTGCTGTTGCCCGGCGGCGCCGCAGCGTTGAAACGCACGCCACGGTAGTTTGCCTGCACCAGGAGCGGCTGCGTGCCGGCATTCGGGTTGTCGAAACTGAATTCGCCTTTAGGGCCGCTCTTTACATGCGCTAATTCCTTCATTCCGCCCATTGGCTGAACCAGCGTGAGCTCCACGCCTGCGGCCGCTTGGCCCGTCGTGCCGTTTTTCACCGTGCCGTGCACCGTGCCTGCGCGCGCGGCCGAAAAGGGTATCAGCAGAAAAGCAGCGCCGTACAGCTGGATATTGAGGAGCAGTGCCCGCCGCTTTACGTGCTCGCCACGCGCCTCTCGCCCCTCGTCCCTACCCCTCACTGCGCGCTCCGGTCCGCTGGACGCGCCCCTCGCGGCCGCCGCACTTGCGCTTCCGTCACTTGATCGATCTCCGCAAGCACCATCGCTGCTTCGTTTTCCAAAGCTGTTTTCATCGCCTCAAAATCTCCATCCGAATATTTTCCGGAGCGGTACTCAAACCGCAAGTCCCGCAAATTGTCATAAATCGTGTCGCGCCGCTCCAGCAACTGATCGAGCTTCGTGCGATGCGGCGCCAGATCCGAGGCATCGGGCTGAATGTAAAAAATGAACAGTCCAATGGCCAGTGCCAGCATCAGGCATGCTCCCAGCACGGCCCAATCGCCGGAATCGCCCATCAGGACTGCAGGCAGAGGAAGCAGCGCCGCCATCACTCCTCGGTCTCCTGTTCGGCCAGCTTTCTGGCCCGTGCGAGAAGTTCCGGCGAAACGGCTTTCGCCGAAGCGCTGCTCGCATGGCCTTCCGAAGAACTTTTCTTCAGCCACCGGGATATCACGAAAATCACAACCAGTGTGCCGAGCACAAGATAGGCCGTCGGCATGACCCATGCCACCAGGCTGAATCCCGACTTCGGCGGCTCCGCATACACTGTGGACCCGAATTGCTTCACGAAGGCTTGCACAATCTGCTCGTCGGTTTCGCCCCTGGAGCCGCGCTGATCGATTTCCTGCAACATTCCCTTCGCCGTGGGGCACGGACCGGAAAACTCGCCGCCGGGATGCGAGCAGTTGGCCGCTGTCATGTTGCATGAGCCGCACATGCAATTGAGTTGAGAACCGATTTTCTTGGCACGCGCGGAAAACTGCTGTGCCCCTACGGGAACAATCAAAGGCAACGCGGCCATTCCCAACAGAGCGAACGTTGCAATAAGAGTGCGGGCCCTAGTCATGGCTTTCTCGTAAGACAACCGGCGAAGTGACCGGGTGCGGCAACGGCTGCGCAGCGGAAGGTTGTTGCGCGCGGGCCAGCACCAGCACGGAGCGGCGGTTCGGCAGCAGCGCTACAATCGTTCCAAACACCACCACCACGCCGCCAAACCAAATCCATTTCACAAGTGGATTCAGGAATGCGTGAATCACCGGCGCTCGCGTATCAGGATCGATTCCCGCAAACACCACGTAGAGATCTTCTTTCCATGTCGAATAGATTGCCACCATCGTGCCGTTTTCCTGGTTGTTGCCCGCGAAACGCCGCTTCTCCGGGAATAGCATCATGACCGGCTGGTTATCGCGTAGAGCTTCTACCAGCATGCGCTGCGCCGTGTAATTTGGTTCCGCCTTGGTGTCCGCCCCCTGTAGCATCAGCGTATAAGGCCCGATCTGCATGGTTTGGCCTACTTGCATGCTCTTTTGCACATCGCGATTGAACGCCGCGCCCCCCAGCCCGATGAACACGAACACCATGCCCATGTGAATGATGTATCCGCCGTAACGGCGGGTGTTGCGCATCGTCAAATCAATGGCGCAGGCCGGATACGAAGCGCCCGAGCGCGCGCGAATCACTTTCGCGCCCCGGTAGAATTCCAGCAAAATCGTGGCCGCCACGAAGGCGCACAAAATAAAGCAAGTCACCGAAAAAAAGTCCCGGTATCCAAGCGCGAAAAACACCGCGCCGGCCGCAACGCCGATCAGCAGCGGCCAGCCAAAATTCCGCTTCAGGCTCTCCGTGGACGTTTTTCTCCATGCCAGTAATGGGCCGACTCCGGTCAGGAACAGAATCAGCAACCCAATGGGGATATTCACGCGATTGAAGTACGGCGCGCCCACGCTAATCCGGTTGCCGGTGAACCACTCCGAAAAAACCGGAAAGAGCGTGCCCGAAAGCACCGCAATGCACGCCACCAGGAAAAGCAAATTGTTAAACAGGAAGCTCGACTCTCGCGAAATCATCGAATCCAAGTGGTTCTCGCTCGCCAGATAATCGCGGTTCTTCAGGTAAGCGCCAAGGCAAACCGCCAGCGTGATTCCCATGAAGGCCACGAACCACGGTCCGATGTTCGATTGCGCGAACGCGTGCACCGAGCTGACCACGCCGCTGCGTGTGAGGAATGTGCCGAGAATACACAACAGAAAAGTCGTAAACACCAGCCACACGTTCCATACCTTCATCATCCCGCGCTTTTCCTGCATCATCACCGAGTGCAAGAACGCCGTGCCCGTCAGCCACGGAAGCAGAGACGCGTTCTCCACGGGATCCCAGCCCCAATAACCGCCCCAACCGAGCACCGCATAAGCCCAGTGCGCGCCCAGCAAAATTCCGGCCGACTGGAACATCCACGCGATCATGGTCCACTTGCGCGTCAGGTGAATCCACTTCTCTCCCGGATATCGCGCCAGCAGCGCCCCCAGAGCAAACGCAAACGGAATCGTGAACCCCGTGTAGCCTGAATACAGGTTCGGCGGGTGAATCACCATCTCGGGATATTGCAGCAGCGCATTCAAGCCGTTGCCGTCGGCTCGCGTAAAATAGCTCAACACTCCATTCGGCCCAGCCGCCGCTAGCGCCTTGAACGGACTCTCCACGAAATTGCTCAGCGTCAGAAAAAACAGTTGCACGCCGGCCATCACCACGCCGACGTAGGGCATCAGCTCCCCATTCTTGTTGCGGTAGGCAATCAAAACGGAAAGGACGTAAATGGCCAGCAGGAAACTCCAAAACAGCAGCGAGCCTTCCATCCCCGACCACAACGCCGCTACCTTGTAAAACGTGGAAAGATCCCGGTTGCTGTGCGAGACCACGTACGCGATGGAAAAATTATCGGTGAAAAACAGGTATTCGAGGCTGAACGTGGCAAGAAAAATCAGGCCGCAGGTGGCCATCCCAGCCTGGCGCGCGCTCTTCACTAAAAGGGGATGCCGCGTCACGATTGCCGCAATGCCACCTACAAAGGCATACGCGGCGCACACCAAAGCTAACAGGAGTGCAAAGGAACCAAAGACATCCACAGCGACCCCGCCTCTCCCCCGGCCGCCCGGGTCTTACATACTGCTGCTTTGCTGCGTGGAGCTAGCCGCGGCGCCCTTCGTGTCTCCCCCGGGAGCCGCTTCATACTTGGACGCGCATTTTGCCTGCACGTGCTCGGCCTCGAACCGGCCATCGGAGCCGAGGTGGCCTTCGACCAGCGCCTGCGATTTGTCCACAAAAGTGTCGGGCAGCGGGTCGCTTCCCGCGTAGCTTACGGGAAGAGCTTTGCCCTCGCCTTCCAACACAAAGTCAACGCGCCCCGCCAGCCGCCGGATGCTGCCTACCGCCACCGTTCCTCCCACGCGCATCCGCTGCGCCCGCGCCGAGCTGTTTAAGGTCTGCAATTCAGCGATGGTGTGATAGTACGTCTTGCTTTCGCCATACCCGAGCCAGGCGAGGAACCCGAGCGCCACCACGATAATGCCGATCCCGATGCCGAATTTGGCTTGTTTCTTCATTTTGGTTTCCCGCCAAGTCCTGACCAAGACCCTGCCAGGACAAAGATTGGCTCTTTGAAACTTGATTCTACCACACCAGGAAACAGCTCTATCTCGTTGCCTTGCTATCCAGTACGGCTCGAAACCGCGCGATTTCACTTTCTTTGACCGATGGAGCCAGTCCAAAAGGCTTGCCATCGTTCAGTATCACTTCGCAACCTAAATCGAGCGCAAGGATATCCTGCACGACCTCTTGAGGCATTTCTGTGACCAACATCACACGCTTTGGTTTAAGCGAACGCCGGATCCGTGAAGCCACCGCAGGGAGGTGTTCGCGCAGGGGGTTTACCGCATTGCTCGTACTCTTCAGACCGCTTTCGAGTGGACACTCGAGAACGTGCGACAGAAAGAATCCCCCGCTCTGAAACTCGGCATGAACCGTCTCTGCGGACTTTCCCGCGAAAAGAATTCCCACAGCGCGAAGCAGACTCTCCGCTTCTCCGCCGAAGTCCCCACCTGGCGCGTACAGAAACTCCGCGTCCTGCGGCGGCGCCACGCCTCCCAGCAGCAACGTCTGGATGTGCACGGGCCGGTACCGCGTCGCCCATTCCAACCGGCGCAGCCTTCGCGCTATATGCTCGGGTGAGCCCATCTGCCCGCAACCGTCACAACGCAAAATGGCCGCCGTTGTCATCAGGAAAAGAGCCTAAATGAGAGCCAGCGAAACAGCAATTCGGAAAAAGAGAGCGGAACAGTGCCGTGTGCGGGCCTAATCAAGTCCGCGAACTTGTACTGGGTGCAAATTGCACGGAGTGCGAATCGGATCGCCAGTTCTCTGTGGCTCAACGCAAACATCGTGGCTGGCGTTTCCCGTTTCACCAAACTCATTGCCACCCCAGCACCAGACGTGACTATCCGCCGTCAACGCGCAGCTATGACGCGGACCTACGGCAACCTGAGTGGCGTTTTCCACGCCTTTCACTTCGACAATGCCCTCGACGAATTTTGTCGCGCCATCGCCCAACTGCCCGACGGAATTGAGTCCGCCCCAGCAATACACCTTGCCTTCTTTGATCGCGCAGGAATGATCTAGGTTTGTAGCGACGAAACTCACCCCGGTTTCAAGGCCCGGAATCGCAGCAGGAGGAAGATTCCGCACCGCATTCCCCGGCCTTTTCCCGAGAACGCCGGCAAAATTGTTTCCCCAGCACTTCAACCCTTCGGAGTCCACGCCGCACGCGAAGTGTTGCGCTTCCTCACCGGTAGCGGAGAGCGAACGAATTTCCCCCTTCAACTCAACGACATCCTGCACCACCAATTTCGAGCGTTTCTCCTCCAGTTGATATTCCATCGCCCAGCACTTAAGGCCTCCGCCGGACATGATCGCGCACTGCGGATCGCCCGATGACAACCCGGTCACGCCCGCAGGAATGATTTCCGTGATGCTTTCGGGAGACAAAGACGACCCGTTCCAACACCTCAGAGCGCCACTGACCACGGCGCAAACATGAGTTTGACTTGCGCCGACCGTGGTCACGCCCCGCTCGAAGCCGGGAATAACCGTCGGCTCTCTTAGTGGAAGCTGCGGGTCATACGGCTGCCAGCAGCGCAGCGAGCTTGACTGCACAATGCACAAGCGGTGATATCCCGACGCAAACGCGGTAACTGTTTCATCGATGAGAAGATTGGGCAGCGCCCGGTAGGCAGTCATCTCAGGACCACCTATAGCAATCCCTGGCATGAGCGGCACGGTTCCCCAGCAAAGCGCTCCCACAGAGCGCATAGCGCACGCATGATCGAATCCTGCCACGACGGACGTAACCGGAGGCTTGGAATCCCAGATTTTCTGGAGAAGCTGATGTTGCGCCGGCTGAATTTCAGTCAGGACCACGGTGAGCTTTTTCTTGCGTTCCCCCCCTTCCCAAGTGCCAATCGGCGCGCCCGGGCCGCCACTCAATTCGCTCAAAAGGAAATGGCCCGTGGCGGCTCCCAGTGGATCCGTTTCTTCTAACTCGTATTCGTAAGGCTTGATGATGGCGCCTTTGAGTGTGATGGGTTGGCGGTGATTTGCGTAGACGTAACTTCCCTCAAGCTGCTTCCCTTTTTTGATGAGGGTCAGTTCAACTTCGAGAGTTCGGCCAATAGTTCCGTACAGGTAAAACGTGCCATCTTTGGCTTCGGACAGCGATTGTTGCGCCGCCGCAGGGAAGCAAGCGGCGGCAAGGAGCGCGCCAAGAATCAACAACCGGATTCGCATGAGGAAACCGCTTACTTGGAGACAGCCTCTTCTGAAGGAAGTTTGGAGCGCAGGCACCACTTGAGTTCCTGGCTCAGCTCGAGGACTTCCATGCCGGGCATGACGATGAATTTGCAGCTCAGCATTTCGCGCGGCTCATCGTCGTCGGGAAGTTGGCAGGTGACGCGGCAATACTGGCAATCCTGATTCCAGCAGAATCGGCCATACGGAATCGTTTCCGGGCTGATGAACTGGAAACAGCGCAGAAGCGAGTTGCGCTCCGGCACCTGGAACTTCTTGCCGAAGATGGTGATGTCAACCAGCTTTTCGTAAGGACGGAAGGGCTCCGACATTGACGGTTCCTGTTCTCCGTGGGACCTACCAGGTCGTCAAGAAGGACCGGCTGGGGTCCTCAAGAATAGACCGGGGGCCACAAGCTCTTTCTAACTGCGATTGGCCGGGGTGAGTGCCCCCACAGAGTAGAACGCAGGATGGGAACGTACAACGCAACTCGTCGCGGGCGTTTCCAATGTGCTACGGGGTCAAAAAAGCGAAGTCACCGTCGTTGGGACGGCCTGCCGAGGCGGTATGCGATCGCTGGCAGGCGCTAACTTCCGGCAAGGTCGAAGAATTGACCCATCTTGCGGAACTTTTCGTAGCGCGCACTCAGCAAATCACGGACGGGCTGATTCACTAAAGTCACAAGCTGCCGCTCTAGAACGTCGTCGAGAAGGCGCGCAGCGGCTTCATGATCGGTGTGCGCGCCGCCGTCCGGCTCGGGAATGATTTCGTCCACGATTCCCAGCTCGCGCAGGTCTTTCGGCGTAATTTTCATGGCGGCGGCTGCAGTCTCCGCCTTTGCCGCGTCACGCCAGATAATCGAAGCGCACCCCTCCGGAGAAATCACCGAGTAAAAGCTGTTTTCGAGGATGTTCACCTTGTCGCCCACGGCAATTGCGAGCGCGCCGCCGGAGCCGCCCTCGCCGGTTACGGTAACGATGATCGGCACGGGCAGCCTGGCCATTTCGCGCAGGTTCCTGGCGATGGCTTCGCCCTGCCCGCGCTCTTCCGCGTCCATGCCGGGGTACGCGCCCTGGGTGTCCACAAAGCTGAGCACCGGCCGGCTGAACTTTGCCGCGAGCTGCATCACGCGCAAAGCTTTCCGGTAGCCTTCCGGCTTCGGTTGCCCGAAATTGCGCGCGAGCCGCTGCTTGGTGTCGCGTCCTTTTTGGTGCCCGACCACCGCGACGGGCCGCCCGTGGTATTTGGCAAGGCCGGCGACAATGGCCTTGTCGTCGGCGTACCCGCGGTCGCCATGCAACTCCATGAAATCCGTGAACAGGAGATTCACGTAGTCCAGTGTGTAGGGCCGCTGCTGGTGCCGCGCAATTTGAGCGCGTTGCCACGCTCCCAAATGCGAATAGAATTCTTTTCGCAGCTCCGCGACTTCCTGGCGGATGCGCTCCAGCTCCATGTCCGCCACGGCATCGCCGTTCCCGGAAAGGCGCCGCAATTCCTCGACGTCTTTCTCAAGATGTTCGATGACTTTCTGGCGCTCGATTTGTTGCTTATCGAGCTTGTCGAGTTTGTCTTTTTCCTTCGTTCTCATGCGCCCACCGAGGCTACCGCATGACACCGCGGACTTGCCGAATCGCCTCGACTAATTCCGGAGACGCGTTTACACGCTGCTGCGCGCGCATTACAGCTACGGAACCGTCTGGACGACACAACTCGAACACCACCGGGCAGTTTCCCGGTGATCCTTCCATCAGTTCGGTCAAGCGTTCCATCGCCTGATCGTCCATTCTTCGCAAATCCAGGCGCACGGGAAACTCGCTGCTCACTGGGCGGTCGGCAATATCCTGGAGGAGCCGCGCCTCCTGCAAAGAAAGCCGCGTTCCGGCTTCTTCCACCTGGACGCGGACTTTCATTAGCAGCGGCTGGCCGGGTTTCAGAATTTGCTCCAAGCGCGCAAAGCTTTCGGGAAACGCCAGCAGCTCTTGAATTCCGGTCATGTCCTGAATCGTAAAAATGGCCCAGCGAGCTCCCTTCTTCGAGCGCATGGGCCTGCTGCTGACAATCAGCGCCGTAATGGCAATCTCCTTCCCATTGCGCTGACCCTCGATCTGATCGAGAGATACTACTTTGAGATCGGCCATCCGCGATGCGTATTTTGCCAGCGGATGCCCCGAAACATAAAACCCCAGCATGGCATACTCGCTCGCCAGGCGCTCTTCTTCGCTCCAGGGCTCCGCTTCGTGGAGTTCAAAGGGGATGGGCGCGGGAGCTGCAGCGGTGGCCATGAACAGTCCGTGCTGCCCCGACTCGCGCATCCGCGAAGCTCGCTGCAATGTGGCGAGGGCGTCGTCCACGGAAGCGAGCAGCGGCTCGCGCGGCCCTAGGGAATCGAGCGCTCCGGACTTGATGAGGCTCTCGAAAACGCGTTTGTTCAGAAAGCGCGATTCGATGCGCTCGCAGAAATCATAAAGCGACTTGAACTCGCCCTGCGCCATCCGCGATTCGCGAATGGCCTTGGCGGTGTTTTCACCAACGTTCTTGATAGCGGCAAGGCCAAAACGAATGGCTTCGCCCACAGGCGTGAAATATAGATCGCTTTCGTTCACGTCGGGCGGAAGAATGGAGATGCTCATTCCCCGCGCTTCGTTGATGTACTTCACCACTTTGTCGGTGTTGCCTGCTTCGGAAGTGAGCAGCGCGGCCATGAATTCCACGGGATAATGCGTTTTCAAATAGGCAGTCTGGTAGGCGAGAAGAGCATACGCGCAGGAGTGCGATTTGTTGAAGCCGTAGCCGGCAAACTCCTCCATCAGATTGAAAATCTTTTCTGCTCTCTTTTCGGGGATCTTGTTTGCCGCGCAGCCGGCCATGAATTTCGCGCGCTGCGCCGCCATTTCTTCTTTCTTTTTCTTGCCCATGGCGCGGCGCAAAATGTCCGCTTCACCGAGAGAAAAACTAGCGAGGCGGTTGGCGATTTGCATCACCTGCTCCTGGTAAAGGATGACGCCGTAAGTCTCTTCGAGAATATCCTTCAACTGGGGCAGCTCGAAGGCGACTTTCGTCTTGCCGTGTTTGCGGTTGATGAAATCGTCGATCATGCCGCCCTGGATGGGCCCGGGGCGGTAGAGCGCGTTGAGCGCGGTGAGGTCTTCGATGCGCGTTGGCTGATAGCGGCGGAGAATGTCGCGCATCCCGTGCGATTCAAACTGGAAAATGGCCGTGGTGTCGCCGCGAGAAAAAAGCTTGTACGTTTCCTCGTCTTCCAGCGACAGGTTATCAATGTCGATTTTCGCGCCGCGGTTTTGCTCGATCATGCCCACGGTGTCGTGCAGAACCGTGAGCGTCGTCAAGCCCAGAAAATCCATCTTCAGAAGGCCGACGCGCTCCAGCGCGTTCATGTCATATTGTGTGGTGATTTCATCTTTGTTCGATTTGTAGAGCGGCACGACTTCCGTGAGCGGGCGCGGCGAAATGACCACTCCCGCGGCGTGGGTGGACGCATGGCGCGATAATCCTTCGAGCCGCAGCGCAACGGCCATGAGCTCCTTCAGATTCTCATCGGAGTTGACAGCGGCTTTGAGTTGCGGGGCTTCTTCCAGCGCGTCCTTCAGTTCGATCCCCAGCGTGTTGGGAATCAGCTTGGCGAGGCGATCCACTTCTCCGTAGGGAATGTCCATCGCGCGGCCGACGTCTTTTACCGCCGCTTTTGCCGCCATGGTTCCAAAGGTAATGATTTGCGCCACGTTTTCGCGGCCGTATTTCCGCGTCACGTAGTCAATCAGCTCGCCGCGCCGCCGCATGCAGAAGTCAATGTCAATATCCGGCATGGACACGCGTTCAGGATTCAGGAACCGCTCGAAGAGCAGGTTATATTGCAACGGGTCCACGTCCGTGATGCGCAGCGCGTAGCTGACCAGGCTGCCGGCGGCCGATCCGCGCCCCGGACCGACAGGAACTCCTT
>QHYL01000222.1 GCA_003224105.1 Acidobacteriota bacterium
AGAACGTGAGCCCAGATCCGAACCATTGGATCATCCTCAAGCTCACCGGAACCAAGAGCAATCGCGACGGGATCGGCGCGCGCGTGCGCATCGACAAACAGTATAACCACATGAGCAGCGCCTGCGGATACGCCTCCTCGAGTCATTTTGGAGTACATTTCGGACTGGGGAAGGTTGAAAAGATCCCCAGCATCGAAATCAAATGGCCGAGCGGTATCGCGCAAATACTCAAGGACATAAAGACCAACCAAGTTCTGCAGGTTCGAGAGCCGGAAAAGTAGGGGAGGCATTAGGATTTCAGCGGTCGGAGCACGAGCAAGAAGTCATGAGTCATGAGCGAGGAACACCAACTGGTGCATCGTCTCGGTGATTACTGACTCAGCGTTCGTCCGGTGGGGTGATCTGCATCTCCTGATTGAGAGATTGCTTTTCCGCTTCTTGCTTGCTGTGAATTTCCTGATACTGGGAGAGCATTTGCCGCGCCAACGCGAGCTGGCCATGCGCTTGATAGGCGCGCCCCAACTCGTAATGGAGACTGCCGTCTTCGTCGACCGATAAGGCGGCCTTCAGATGAGGGATGGCATCCGCCGATTTTCCGACGGCCAAGTAAGCGCGGGCGAGGGACTTGTGAGCCGCCAGTGATTTCGGATCGCGTGCCACCACCTTCCGCAGGAAAGGGGTAGCCTCTTCCACGCGTTGCAGTTCGAGGAGCGTGTCGCCGACCAGGTAATTCAACTGCGTTGATTCCGGGTCCGTTCGAAGGAGATCCTGGAAAAGGAGCAATGCGCCACCGTAGTCCTGGGAGAATTTCAGACTGATCGCCAATTGCTCTCGAATCTGCCTGTCGCCAGGCGAAAATTTCAGCGCTTGCCTCCATTCTTCAGCCGCTTCGATGTATTTCTTCTGACTACTGTAAATGTGCGCTCTGATTTCGTGTTGTTCAGGGGAGGGCGGCATCTGTCCCAGACGCGCAAACGCGGTGAAAGCCAGTTCGTTCTACGCCCGCAAGCGCCAATAATACGATTCCTCAGGATTCGCTTCTGTCGCAGCGGCGATCACGCGTTCGAAATGACCTTCTTGGAAGTCGCATTCGAACGTGTGCGAATGACAGTCCGGCGGAGAAAGCTTGCGTTCCTTTTCCTCTTCCACGCTGGCCCAGTCGGGATGTCCCGTTTGACGATAAATTTCCGCCACGGCTTCGTGCAGGCCGCGCATCGCCGGCGAGTTCTCTAACGCGCGGCGGTACAAATAAAAAGCGCTCGTGAATTGCTGCTGGCGAAGACGAGCCTCGGCCACGAGCGCCAGCCAGTACGCCGACTCCGGTGCGGTCTTCTCCAGCTGATGGAAAGCGCGAATCGAAAGTGCTTCATAGCTGCGCCCGAGGCCGTACCAGGCAGGCGAACTTGCGGGATTGAGGTCCGCCAGCTTCCGGTATTCCTGCGCTGCTTCCGCATTGCGCTCGAGCGAAAGCAATGCGCCCGCAAGCATGAGCCGCGCCTCTTGATGATCCGGCTGCAAACGCAGGACTGCCCGGAGCGGCTCGACAGCTTCGAGAGCATCGCCGAGTTGCAGGCGCGCAGCGCCAAGGAAGAGCCATGCAGGCCCCAGATTGGGATCCAGTTTTACGGCCGCTTCCAACTGCGGAATAGATTTGCGCTCATCCCCGGCCATGTGAAGCGCCATGCCGAGATTCAGGAGCAAGCCTGGATTGTTTGGGAGGGCATGGTTCAGTTCGCTATAGAGAGGAATGGCTTCGGCGAACTTGCCCTCCGCCATGAATTCTTTGGCGCGCTGGGATTTAGTGGCCAAATCCTCGGATTGAGCCAAGCTGCTGGATGGTTCCGGAAGCAGGGCTATGCAGAGAAGGAGTGGCCATGCGGCTTTCATCCGTGTTCCCATGATGGAAAATCATCCTCTTTCATCCGTATTCGAGGACTAGAGAGATTATAGGATTGACCACACATTTTGCCGAACGTTATCCCGTAAGGCGGAATCCGTTGCTGAAAGATTCCGTTGCCTGTGAGCGGGTGACGAGTACAAACCAAAGGGCGCACGCCGGTAGGCATGCGCCCCAAGCAAAACCGCAGAGCACTGCGTGCTCCGCATGATTGAAAATTTCAGAACGCCAGTCGGAGACCGAAACGGAACTGCCGTTCGTCGTCCTTGGCACTGGTGACTCTTAGGAAATTGCCACTCGTAAGGTTGCCATTAGGGAGATTGAAATGTGGCGAGTTGAAGAAGTTTGCCGCATCGGCGCGGAATTGCAAGTCCAGGCGCTCTTTGACTCTGAACGTCCGGAACAGGCTGAAGTCCATATTCACGCTCCCTGGCCCGAAGAGCGTGTTGCGGCCCACATTGCCGTAAGTAGCGGCAGTGGAAACGGCAACAAAGGAAGTTGGGTCATAGAATTGGTTGCCTGAGGCGACTCCGCCGATTCCGCCGAGCTTGTGCACTGCTGCGACCTGGTCTGGAGTCTGTCTCTGAGCAACAGCATTCAGAAGACCCCCCGAAGCCGTGAGGCTGAAGGGCTGGCCATGGATGGCGCTGAAGATGCCGCTGATCTGCCAATCGCTAGCAATCTTCTCGGCAACGCCACCACCGCTCGCCCATTTCTTCCCCCGCCCGATTGGTAGTTCATAAACGTAGGCCATCTGGAAGATTTGCGGGGTATCGAAGCCGGCCCGGGCACGGTTTCTGCGCAGGATACTCGTATCGTTCCAGGCAAGCCCGGCCCAACCGTCGTCATCTGTGAAGTCAATAGCTTTGGAATAGGTGTAAGCTCCCTTGACCATCAGGCCATGCGTGAACTGGCGATTGATAGAGATCTGCAGGGAGTGATAGTTGGCGCTCAAATAACCCTGCCAAAGGTCGGTTTCGGTCGTCCGCCCAAAGCCGGGCGTAATGCAAGCAGTCCTTGTCAAGTTGGCTTGTGCGCAGTTTAGAGGTTGTCCCAACGCGCTCTGCCCCGGCCCTGGCAGGGCCGCGTTAATGTTTAGGTCGGCGAACTGGTGAACTGTCTGTGTCCCGACGTACCCGACGGATACGAGGAAGTCGGCAGGCAGCTTGCGTTCCACAATCAAGTTCCAGGACTCAATATAACCACGCTTTAACTCGCCTGGACCAACGGTTCGCTCCAAGGCTTGTCCGGGCAGGGCGATCGTCCCGCTGCTGATGTCGATATTGCCGCAGCAAATGATCGGGAGCCCAACGGGGAAACACACGCCCTGCTGAAACGTTCCGGAAGGGCAAGAAGGAAGAACAGAACCGCCAGGCGGCAATGGGTTTGGCGAAAACGACCCTGCTGCAGAAGTGCTGTTTAAACCAGCTAAGTTTAAGCCCACTGTTAATGGGTAGAAGCCGCGAAGTGGCCTTGCCAGAGGTAGAGGATCGACTGTAATGCCGAAGCCGCTCCGTACTACCGTCTTTTCGTTGATCTGGTAAGCGACGCCGACGCGCGGAGCAAACAGCTTCTTGCTGGTGGTTACGCCCAAGTGGGCTGGATTGCCTCCGATTCCACCGAGGAGAACCTCGTTCGTACTGATATCGTAGCGGTCAAACGAGAATGCCCCATCACGCGTCATCAGCGGATAATACTCGTAGCGAAGACCCAGAGTAGCGGTGAACTTGTTCGTGACTCGGTAGCGGTCTCCAACGAAGAATCCAAATTGCCACTCCTTGGCTGTGGCCTTGATGAACTGATCGCTCCTGCCGCTTCCACCGCTGTTGTCATTGCCGCTTCCATCGTACAACCCGAGCAAGAACTGCGCCCAGGAGTTGAACTGGTCCGGAGAAGCCCCGCCGAGTACCGTTGCACCACCACTGAAGTCAAACTCCCCTCGTGGGCCAGAGCCCAGTTCAGGCTGCCAATGGTTCAGGTGATGATGAACGATATCCGTACCCGCACTGACTTGATGTTTGCCATGGGACCACCGCACGTTGTGCGAACTGGTGAAGCTCCAGTCATTGCGGTAGGCGGGGTTCCAACCCTCGGGATTGCCAAGGTCGGCGTAGTTGGCGACAGAAAAGTAGGGTATCCCGCTGGCTCGCTTGTCGTTGGGATTGTTCGTACCAGGTAGCCCCAGCACATCCAACCCAATGTTCGTGCCAAAGTCCGGCGTCTGACCGTACTCACTCATACGCGTGAACCCGACGTTCCCATCGACCACCAGCGTCGGAGAGAGCGTCAGCGTGTGGCCTACCGTCACGAGTTGGACAAACGAATGAAACGCACCGAGGCCTCCATCACAGTTACAGTCACCGATGGCTTGCCCGAGGCTGGGCTGGCCGTGAAACACGGACTTCATGGCGCTGTACTTGGCAAAGATTGTGTGGTTGGAAGTCCGGTTCAAGTCCACTTTGCCGTCAAAGTTGTTACGATTTAGGCGCTGTGTCGCTGACGAGAAATAATTGTCCGTGTTAGGCGTAACCCCATTCACCGTGACGTTTGTCGCGGGAATCAGAGCAATAATCTTCATGGCGATGGGGTCAATCGGGATGGCCGCTTGATTGGGAAATGGTGACCTTCCGGTACCATCTGCGTTCCCTGTAGCGGGGTCATAGATGATCGTTCCCGTGCCGGTGAAGTCCCCGTGGCGAATTGCGTCGGTCGGGAGAGTCTGCAAGCCTCCACCCGCTGCGCGGCTGTCACGCTCGAACGTTCCATCGTAGCTGCCAAAGAAAAAGAGCTTATCCTTCTTGACCGGGCCGCCGAAAGTGCCGCCAAAATCATTGAGATTACTATCCCCCTTGGGGCCAGCCTCAAAGAATTGCTTTGCCCTCAGGGCCTGGTTCTGAAAGTACTCAAAAGCAGACCCATGGTACTGATTGGTGCCGGACTTTGTAATGACCGTAACGGCCGCTCCGCCTGTCATCCCCTGTTCCGGATCGAAATTGTTTGTGGAAATGTTGACTTCTTGGATCGTTTCCGCTGGCGGCACATAAACGGCGTGGTGTGGCAGCCAGACGAATACGTCTGCGGCGCCATCCACACGCGTGTTGTTGTTGTTGCGGTTGGTGCCGTTGATGTTTGTGCTCAAAGCGCGTTCCGGAGTGTCGGCAATGGCGTTCTGGAAAACACCCGGTGTTGCACCAGGCACGAGATTAATCAAGGTTTGAAAGTTCCGGTACTGGTTCAGCGGCATGTCCAGAACGGCCTCTGCGGTCAATTCCGTATGCACGTCGGTCTTTTCGGTCTGCAATGTAACAGTAGACGCTTCCACGGTGACCTGTTCGGATATCGCGCCAACTTGCAATTTGGCGTCGCCATTCATAACCGTGTTGGCAGCCACTGTCAGATTAGTTTGCGTGAGAGGCTTGAAGCCACTCGCTGTCACTTTTAGGTCGTAGCCTCCGGGCGGCAGGTCGGTGACAAGATAGTGGCCGTTTTCGTCAGCGTCCGCTTCACGGGTGGCGCTGGTCGCGCGATTCGTAAGAATGATATGCGCTTTCGGAACTCCCGCTCCGCTCTGATCCGTGACCGTGCCCGTGACCGACCCATAGAGAACCTGGCCATGCAAGGGCTGGATCAGGAGCGATCCCAGCACGATGGTCATGGTCAGAAGCAAAACAACTCTTAGCCGTGTGTTCTGCAAGGTTTGATGCCTCCTTTGTTTGCAATTCTTAAGAAATCCGCTAACCCGGCGCGACACGACGCAAGTCCGTCTCACGCCAAAGTTGGGAGGATTTCGACAAACTCTTGACCCGTTCCAGGTCCTTTTCAATCTCGGAAGCGAGGGTGGTTTGGCCGTGTGTCACGGCCAGTTGCCTGGCTTGTTCCAAGTAATGCAGCGCTTGCTCGCGGTCGCCAGCGCGACCGTAGGCCGCGCCGAGAGCATACTCGTAGCTCGGCGTGGCCTCATCCACCGGGGTTAGCGTTTGCTGGAGCTGCTCGATGGCCTCGGCGTAGTGCCGCTGGTTGACGAGGATGCGCCCGAGCTTAAAATGCGCTTGTCTGGACATTGGATTAGCATCGATCGCTTTTTTGTACTCGTTGGCAGCTTCTTCGAGCTCTCCCTGGCGCTCGAGGAGGTAACCGAGGTTGTCGTGCGCCGCATCGTTTGTGGGAGCGATCGCCAAAGTCTTCCGAAAGGCTTGTTCCGCCTCGTCGAACTTACCCTGGTCTCGAAGCAGGACGCCGTAATTGTAGTAAGCTTCGGAGAACTGGTCGGGGGCGAGGGCCACCAGGGCTCTGTAGTGCTCCTCGGCTTGCTTGGCCTTCCCGATTTTGGCGTACAGAATCAACAGGTTCAGGTGAGCCTTCGCGAGCGAGGGATCAAGGTCGAGGGCCTTCTCGGTTTCGGCGATGGCATCGTCAATGCGGCCAACTTGTTCGAGCTGAACACCGCGCTCGAGATGCGTCGCCGCACTCATGTCGAGCGCCCGGAGTTCGTCGCGCAAAGGGTCCGGCAACGGCGGAACGATGTAATTGTTGCGCTCATGAAGGCTCGCCTGCTCCTCGGCCTCTTGGATTCGCCCTAGCTTCCGGTAGGACACGGCCAAACCATAATGAGCAGCACCGTAAGTGGGAAATAACTGGCAGGCTTTGCGGTAGAGTTCCGCCGCCTGAACCTGATCGCCTAGCGCAGCCTTTACGCGACCCAGGCCATAGTAGGCCTCTGCGGAGTCGGAATAATCCCTAAGAATGCCCTCGTAGATCTTGCCGGCCTCTTCTGTCTTTCCTGCGCCGAGCAGGGCTTCCCCCATCTTGAGCCTGGCGGGGAGATATTCCGGATCAAGCCGGAGGGCGGAGGTCAAAATAGGCAAAGCTTCTCCCATTTTCCTCTCACGCAACAGAAGCGAGCCCCAGTAGT
>QHYL01000223.1 GCA_003224105.1 Acidobacteriota bacterium
CGGAGCGGGGCTGCCTGCAAGCGTGTCCGTCATCACGCCTGTGGCGAGTGGCAGCACGTTGGTCACAATCCCCATCAGAAAAACCGTCACCAGCCCGATGACAATGCTCCAGGTGTACCGGCGAAGATAGGGCATCAACCCGCGCAAGTCTTTGCTTGGGGGTGGTTCCTGCCCGGCGTTGGATACCGGCGCGTTTGCGCGGGTCGTTGCCTGACTCATCGCAGCCTGGACCTCGCTGTTTCGATGGAGGCGGACTCAAGGAGGAAGTGTTCGTAAGTGCGGTCAAGCGACTGGTAGCGCTTCGCCTGAGGATTCCAGCGCACACCGATGGGCAGCACGTGCGAATCGGTGACACCCTTCAGCGGCGTGAAGTAAAGCGACAAACCCTTGTCGCCGTTTTGTTCGTATTGCAGCCGCCAGCCGGTCACGGATGTCAGGGGCGTCAAGCCGAGAAAACCCTTCTGGTTCTTCAGATGCTCATCGCAGCGCAGGACTTCCGACCACTTCCCGTCGGAATTTTCGACGACTACCGCGCGCGTGATGATAGTGCCCGGCAAACTGTTCGTAGGCGTTTTCGGCACGACGTTAGCTGCGAGGAATTCCTGCTTGCCGCTTTTCGCCAGATCCCCGAATAGCAACACTTGCGTTTCTTTTCCGAGCAGGGAGTCCGCCGCGGATTGAATTTCGTCGGGGACGGCCGACTCAGCAGGCTTTTCTTCCGCCTGTGCCGCAGGTTTCGGCGCTTCCGTACCGCAGCCGCCCAAGAGGATACTCATGGGCGCAAAACTCAAGCACAAATGCAGCAGGATTTTTCCTGCTCGGACCGTCCCGGCACCGGCTATCCTCTCTAGGAAGGACGGCGCGGGCCGCCTCCCGTTAGCACCTGTACAGACACTTGATAAGGTCTTTTCCATCCCAACCTTGGGATCGCGATCCGACGATCGGATCAAGCCTCCCCTCTTTCCCCGGAGTGCGGAGGATTGGCAACCTCGGCGGCACTTCCGGATACGCCGAATCCAGCATCAATCACACAATTCTAACTGCTGGTGGCGCTACTTTGGAAGGACTCTGCAGGCTCGAATTGCCATCGAGAAGCCGCCTAACGTTGGGCGAGAATCCCGTCCAGTCGCGCTTCCATATTCTCTTCACCTTCCGACCATAACTCCGAGCGTTCAACGGGCAGAGCCCGCTCGATGGCGTCCACCCAATTGAACAATTGTTGGATGTTTTCGCGTGTCTTGGCGTGATATTCCTTCAGGTTGTTGCTGGCGGCCATCCATTGGCGGAAGGTGTGCTCGACAGGATGCTCGAAAGAATTGGCGGAACTTGGAGAATTGAAGTTGGAAGCAGTATTTGGAAGAAGGAGACCTGCATGTCCGGTGAAGAAGTGCTCGAAACCCAAATCCGCTTGAAAATGTCCCGCGGAGGCGGCAATTCCATCGTCGTAGTCCGGCCCGTGGCAAACCAATTCCAACGGTTGTGGCTTTCGTTGCCATTTCAGGGCATCCATGTCGAAGGTCCATAGGTCCCAGGTTGCACTGGCAATGTAGGCCGTATCGGGATTGAGATGCTGAGCGGCCATGGCAGCGACCTCCGCTGCGCCTGCTTGCGAAGGGCGCAAATCCCATTCGGCGATGGGAGTTTCGCCAGGGTCGATGGCCTGGACAACCAATTCGTCGAAAGTTTCGCGAGAAGCGGAGAGAGGCGCAGTCGTCAGGAAACGCGCAAACTCGGGGATCATCGTTTCCAGAGAAAAGTCGCGCGTCCAGACACGCAAATAAGCATGATTGGCCATAGCGATTGAATCCCCTGGATTATATCGGGCTCACGCAGAAGTAGCGAATCGGGTAGTGCGGTGCCTACTACCGTTGCTGCGAATGGAAGGTGCAGATTCTAGGTTCCGGACTTCGCGCTTTTGGCCAGTGGCGAAGGCGGTTCTGTTGGTGGAGTGAAGTTTTTGGCGATTTCGCCGAGCCGTTGCCGCAGGGAATCGCCCACGCCCTCGAAGACTTGCGAGCAGGCGGCGCGCAGCTTCTCTTCAGCCGCCGCAGCAACACCGGCAATCATCTCGCGAGACTGGTGATCCAGCGACGCGACCGTGGCTAGCAGCCACTGATTGGAAACGCCTTCGAGCCGAGTCTTGTGGTGCTCAGCGGCTTGCTCCCCGATTCGGTCGTACACGCGCTTCATTTCCTGCTGGTGCGCATCGGTTATGGTTTTCCATTGCTCTAGCAGGGGAGCGAAACCCTCCGTCACAGTCTTTTGCGCTTCGGCGACGCGTGTTTGCAGGGCTGCCCCGAGAGATTCCTGAAAGCGTTTCAGAAAGGCTTCCTGCTCGGAATTGATCTGCTGCCCAAGCTCGATCCGTTCTTGAGCTGTGGAGCGCTTCAGCTCGTCATTGTATCCGCCAAGTTCTTGCCGGGCGGTGCGCTGGATTTCATCAATGAATGCGGCGGCCGTGGTATCGGCCGCTTCGGCGAAAAGGGAACGGGCGCGTTCGAAAGAGTCGCGCGCCACGTCGTTCATCTGCGTCTGTGTGTGGTGGAGGAAGCTGCGGCTGGAATGATCGAGCTCCGTGGCAAACACGCCGGAGACTTCTCGCGCTTTGTCCCTTTGTTGGCTTGCGGTCTGCTCGACGGCTTTTTCCGAATAATTTTGAATTTGCGTCTGGGCTTTCTTTTCGTACCATTCCGCGGCCTTATGGAGTTCGTCCACCACTTGATGTTTCAAGTCGCTGACTTTTCCTTCCAGTTCTGCCAGCGAGTGGCCCGTGATGGACTGCGAAGATTCGCGCAGGATTTGCTCGACGCTGCCGAGGTTTTCGCGGAAGTGCGCCAGGGACTCGGCGAACGCTTCATCGGCGGTAGCGCGGATGCGGTCCTGCTGCAACGTCAACGCTGCGTCGGCCAGCGAGCGGCCGCCCGCAAGACGCTGAATCGCCTCCTCGGTGCGCGCAATGTGCGGTTGCACGATTTCCTGAGTTTGCTGTTCGAATTGCCTCATCGCATTGTTAGCGGCCTCTTCGAAGGCTGATCGAATTCTCGCATGGACCTGTTCGCCCAGAGATTCCGCCTCGCGATGGAGTTCGCTGCGGCGCTGGCTCATCGTTTCGGCCGTTTGCGCATGGAACTTGGCGAGAGCGTCCTGAAGTTCAGTGGAAAGTTGTTCGAAGCGCTGATTCGTTTCTCCCGCGTGCGCCAATAGAGACTCTGCTTTTTGCGCCTGTTCTTTCAGCGCACCGCTCGCCGCAGTGAGGCGTTGCTCCCATTCGGTGGTCGCGGCTCCCGCGGAGTCGCGGAGAAAGGCAGCGTGCCGCGCTGTATCTTCCTGAAGCTGAGTGAGCAACGAGCGCATGTGCTCGTTCAATCCGCCCGCGGCGCGGTCCTGCGCCTCCGCAAGCGTGTTTTCCAGACGTTCGCGCAATTGCCCGTGGGCGGCTTCCAGTTCATTGAAGATTTGCCCCTGCCAGGAGGTTTGCGTGGATTCCAGGGCCGAGGTCACTTGCTGCTGAACTTCAGCGGCTTTGCTATCGAACGCCACGCTTTGAGCGCTAATGGCAGCTTCGTGCTGCTTGCTGGTTTCCTCAAACGCGCGCGCCGCGGATTCCATTCGCGCAGCAATTTGCGCTTCCGCCTGCCCCGCATGAATCTTCAGCCGGGCCGCAGTTTCCTCCGCTTGCTTGCAAGTGGCCTTAAGGGAGTCCGTGGCTGCGTCAAGTTGCTGTGTCTGCTCGCTGCGTTGCGCCAGAGCTTCCCGCAAGAGCTTTTCCGTGAGATCGCGCGTTAGCTGCTCGAGTTGCGGCGCAAGCCAGCGAGGCAAGTCCGTACGCAGCGCTTCGGCGGCCGCGGCATTCGCTTCTCGCGCATGGTTGTCGGTTTCCAGTAGGATCTTTTCGAGAGCGCGCGCGGTTTCATTTCCGATTTCCACGCGTCCCGCAGCAAATTTCTGCTCCCATTGATCAAAAGAGAGGCGCCGCTCGGCGGATACCGCTTGCGAGGCTGCTTCCTGCGCGGCGGCCTGAATTTGTTGCCGTGCGTCGGCGACAAGCCTGGCCACTTGGCGCGCCAACTGGAGCGAAGCATCAGTGGCGCTCGCGGGGGAAGGGAATACTCGTAAATTGTCGTTTATGTTTCCGGGGAGAATCTCGGCTTCGCTCACAGGAACCGGAACTTCGGCCCCCGGCGCAGGGCTTGTAGTCGTAGGCGGCAGGGGCGGTGGCTCGGGTGCCCCGTCCAAAACTGGAGGAACCTGCACGCCTTCGGGAAATGCAAACCAATCTTCGGGCGGGAACGCAATGCCCCAGACGTTTCCGGAAACCTCCAACTCCAGCGCCACTTGAAAGAGTTGCCGAACCGTCCTGGGCCTCTGAATCCACGCCACCCGGCCGCGTACACCTCTTGGCGGTTGTCCGGTTTCCGCGTGAGGAACCTCCAGCGTTACCCACATGTTCTTCAGGACGTAGTGCTTCGATTGATACCGGCAGCCGTGGCAGTTGAGGATCAGGGAAGAAGTGCGCTCCACGAACGGCCGCCCGAGCGCATCCACACCGGTCACCACAAGGGGAACCGCTTGCACGATCCGCGTGCTGCGGCGTTTTCTCAATTCCGCATTCGGATTGGCTCCCGGCTCCGAAGCCATTTCAACTGTCTCATCGGCAAAATTGCCGCCTGCGTCGTTCATACAAACCGCCGTCTTCCCTCAGTGTTTCTGACTTCGCAAGTGCAAAGGCCCGCCGACTACTTCCCGGCGGTGCTTCGCGTGGTACCGTCTGAGGTCCGCCTGCGGTTTGTTCCCAAGAGAAACATCCAAACTTCTCTAGCGACCCAGATTGGCCCAACGAGCAAGTAAATCGGTCCCTGAAAAAATGCCGGATGATTGCCTTCCATCCGGTGTCCGAGAAACAAAAGCACCCACCCCCCGAAGAAAAATCCCCCGCCCCAAATCCACTTCATAAACAACAGAAGAATAATCCCCGCAAAAATCATGGGGATGCCGATGGCGTGCAACACCTTGTTCGAAGTAGATCCGTGCTCGTGGTCGTACTGTGCCATGTAGTGCGCCAGGCTCGGCATATAGCGCACCTCCCGGCAGCCCTTTGCGGGCTCCTAAGTCTCGGGTGTGGGGACATCCACGTTCAACGTGGACTTTATACCTTATCTGGTAAATTTCCTAGAGCGTTCTGGAACTACTAAGAGTAGTAAGTCGAGTTGTCTATTGCCTCGCCAAACTCTTGCCGCTGGTAAATCGAAGCATGCCTCGCCTCTTGTCACTACAGGTCCCGGCGCCCTTCCATGGCTTTCAGCATAGTGACTTCGTCGGCGTATTCCAGGTCCGCGCCTACGGGGATGCCCACGCCAATGCGAGTTACGCGTACCCCCAACGGCTTAAGGAGCTTCGAGAGATAAACGGCAGTCGCCTCGCCTTCTGCCGTGGGATTCGTAGCGATAATGATTTCCTCGACCGATCCACCCTTCAAGCGTTCTATCAGCGACTTGATGTGAAGCTGATCCGGCCCGCGCCCGGAGAGCGGCGAAAGCGAACCGCCCAGAACGTGATACATACCGGTGTAAGTCCGAGTTTTTTCGATCGCCAGGATGTTATGCGCTTCTTCGACCACACAAATCGTTTTCTTGTTGCGTGTGGGGCCGACGCAGAAGAGGCAGGGATCGGTGTCCGTGATGTTGTGGCACGTCGAGCATTGGCGAATCTTTTCCTTCGCATCACGAATGGCGTCGGCAAGGGCCAGGGCATCTTCCGGCGCGGCCCGCAAGAGAAAAAACGCCAGGCGCTGCGCCGTCTTCTGGCCGATGCCGGGAAGATGTTTCAATTCATCGATGAGTCTTTCCACAGGAGCAGCAAAATCTGGCATGCAGCATGTGTAGCACAGGCGCGCTCAGGAGCGCAAACGGCTCAGAGTTCGCGGTACATGACATAAGCGTCGACGAAGCCAAGCCTCGGATGCTCGAAAACGCGAGGAAGGCGGCCGACGATCTCGAAACCGATACTCTGCCACAGCCGCACGGCCCGCTCGTTCGTGCTGACCACGAAATTGAATTGCATGGCGCGAAAACCCCGCTCCCGCGCACGCTCCAGCGAATGCTCGCACATGGCTCGTCCCACGCCTTGGCCCGTCGCGTGAAGGGCGGTCATATAACCACAATTCGCAACATGCCCTCCGCCGCCTTTCTGATTGGCCTTTAGGAAGTAGGTGCCGGTAATTTCATTCCCGTTTTCTGCGATAAAAACCTCATGGCCACACGAAAACCAGTAGGCCAGTGCGGTTTGTCGATCCATGTCCCGTGGCAATGGATAGGTTTCGCCCGCGCGGACGACAGGTTCCAAGATCGTCCAAATCGCATCCCCGTCTCGTTCAGCAACCGCTTCGCGAATCCGCATCGGAGTATCTTGCCACGACATCCCTGGCCTGTTCTAACTTCTTCGTTCTTAAGAGGTTATTCAGCCCCGTTTACTCCGAGGATTGGCCCCGGAACAAACTGCAAGATTTTGACTCTTCGCCGTTCTAACATTTGAACAAGGTCAGCGCACAAAAGGTCAGCCAAAGTAAGGAGCAAAGATGGGGGCCTTTTTTACGAACTGCAATGTCCGAACGAAGGATAAAGCGAAGTGCGCTCAGCTGCTTGCATCTTCAATCAATTCTCGCGCTCTCATGACGGATCCGAAGAATGGGTGGATCACCGTTTATGATGAAGGGTGCGAATCCAGGACATCAACATTCTTCGTCACCTTGCCAAAAGACTTTCAGCAAAACTGAAAACCGTGGCGATTGCTATCCTCGTTCATGACAGCGATGTCTTCCAGTATCTGATTTATGAAAGGGGTGAGCTCGTAGACCA
>QHYL01000224.1 GCA_003224105.1 Acidobacteriota bacterium
TGCAAAACCAGATCGTGCAAGTGAGTTATAACGGAAGCTGCTGCGGGCTCGCATTGGAATACCGGCGCATCAACCTCGGGCAGGTCCGTACCGAAAATCAGTTTCGCGTGGCGTTCATCATTGCGAACATCGGAACCTTCGGGAATCTGAGGCATCACGAAAAAATCTTTTGATGGCTGAAGCTTCATGACCGACAGCGACATTGCCTTCGCATCTATCGAGGAAATCGGGAAATTGTTCCGCAAGAGGAAGCTTTCTCCTGTAGAACTTGCGAAGATGATGCTTGCACGGATTGAGCGGCTTAATCCGAAGCTCAATGCGTACATTACGGTCACTGCCGAAGTCGCGCTTGCGCAAGCCAAGAAGGCCGAAGCTGAGCTTTATGCGCCGCGCGGGCGCCAAGGGCACCACGACCGTGGGCCTTTGCACGGCATTCCTATCTCGCTAAAAGACAACATCTATACAAAGGACATTCGCACGACGGCCGGCTCAAAAATCCTGAAGGATTTTGTGCCCAAGGAAGACGCGCGGGTCGTTGCCAGGCTTAAAGGGGCAGGTGCCATTATTCTTGGAAAAACCAACCTGCACGAATTCGCCTACGGCGTTACCACCAACAATCCGCACTTTGGCCCGACACGCAATCCTTGGGACCTTTCCCGAATTCCGGGTGGTTCGAGCGGAGGTTCGGCGGCTGCGGTTGCGGCAGGTCTTTGCTACGGCAGCATCGGCACGGATACCGGTGGCTCGATTCGCATTCCCGCAGCGCTCTGCGGCATTGTTGGGCTGAAACCGACCTATCGTCGAGTCTCTACTGAAGGCGTCGTGCCACTATCCAAGAAGTTGGATCATGTCGGGCCTTTGGCGAGGAGCGCCGTTGACGCCGCCCTGGTTCTCCGCGCGATCACTGCGGGGGATTACATAGAAGGCACAAGTCTCAAAGCTCTGATCCCCTTTAAGTTTCGTGGCGTGAATGAAATCCGCCAGAAACCAGCTCGCCCGCTGCACATAGGCATTCCACAGGACTATTTTTGGGACCGCATTGACCCGGAAGTGCGCGAAATCCAGTGGCAGGCGGTGCAGTCTACGCGCCGCCACGGCGTGATTCTCCATGAGTTCCACCGACCCGTGCTCCACTCCTGGACGGATCCGAGCACTCGGATTGCTCTTGCCGATGCCACGGCGTTCCATCAGAGGTCGGGCTGGTTTCCGGACCGCGCATCGGAATACGGTGAGGACGTCAGAATGCGCCTCGAGATGGGATTGGAAGTCCGCGCCGCTGACTATATTCGCGCTCTTGAAATGCGCCAAATGGCGTGGCTCCATCTCGCGGAATCGCGCGGGTCTCCCGGTTTCGTTGACGCACTAGCCGTGCCTGCAAATCCCATCGTTGCTCCGTTGATCGGTCAAGAGGAAGCGAGCATCGAAGGCAAGAACGAACCAGTGCGGGCGGCGCTGCTGCGTTTGCATCGTCCCGCAAATTTTGCAGGGGTGCCAGCGATCTCGGTCCCCTGTGGTTTCACCTCAGCCGGCTTGCCGGTAGGCTTGCAATTGCTGGGTATGTGTTGGACGGAGAAAACGCTCCTGCAGATCGCCCATGCTTTTGAGCTGGCGCACCCCTTTTGCCGCCCGTCACTAGTTACCCTTTAGAAGTGGGAGCGGAGTTCGCGGAAGGACGGAAGGATTACCAGTTTTCCTGAGCCGGCGACGACGGGTTCGTGCTCGAGCGTCCAGGTGTGCTGGTGGGGGATGTAGACGGCGTTCAGGCCGACCTTCATCGCCGGATTGATATCGCTGCGCGGGCTGTTGCCGATCATCCAACCGTGGGCTTTTACGATTTTGTGCTTGTGCACCAGGCCGCCGTAGGTTGGAGCATCCTTCTCCGGCACGATTTCGATGAACTCGAAGAATCCCTGGAGGCCAGAGCGCTCGACTTTCGCGGCTTGCTCCGCCGGCTCGCCCTTGGTGAAGAGAATCAGCCGGTGGCGCTCCGTTAAATACGCCAGCGTTTCAGGAACGCCATCCAGAATTTTGGGGGGCGTGCGTTCGAGTTCGATAACGCGGCTGTGAATCTGCGCGAGAATTTCGCGGCGAGCCATCTGGTCGGCGAGCTTCAAATAGGTTTCTTCGAGGGAGCGGCCGAAGCTGCGCACGCCGTAGCCATACTGACGGATGTTCTTGCGTTCGGTTTCGTTGAGGATGTGGCGGATGTATGCGCGCGTGTAGCCGTAAGGCTCGACGACGGTGATGAAGTCTTCAATCAGCTTCTCGTAGAAGACGTTGTTTTCCCAAAGTGTGTCGTCTGCGTCGATCAGCAGTGTGTGTCGTCGCATTTAGCCCTGACGGTCCGTGGCGTTGGCGCTGCGAACCGTTCCCCCACGCCTTATTCCTGCGTCTTCAGTCTACCAGCCGAAGGGCGTCTCCGGCGATGGCAGCGGCCGCAACCGGTTTAGCGAGCTTCCTGGCAGCGTCGCGCATACGATTTAGACGAGCTGGATCGTCCAAGAGAGTAGCAATCTTCCAGGCGGCCGCGGGCAAATTGTTGCAGCGAATTGCGGCCCCGGCTTCGAGCAAGTGGTCGGCGTTGCGTTCTTCCTGGCCCGGAATGGGCTCGATGAGCGCCATGGGCAGCGCACGGGCAAGGGCTTCGGACGTAGTCAAACCGCCGGCCTTGCCGACCAACAAGTCGGCTGCCGCCATGTACTTGTCCATTTCGGTCGTGAAACCGACGGCGCAGAGCCTTGGAGCGCCGGAAGGGAGCTTGTTTGCCGATTTGGACAATTCGTCCAGGCGCTTCCGGGTTTTCTCCGCTTTCCCGGTGATGGCTACAATCTGCCACGGGCGTTGAAGCTCCAACAACTCCTTTACGAGTTGTTCGATGGGGCCAAGGCCATAGCCACCGGCGGAAATGAGAATGACGGCGGATTCCTGGTCCAGCCCCAGATGCTTGCGCGCTTCGACAAGAGGCAGGGGAACTGCGAAGACCGGATCAATGGGGATTCCGGTCACGCAAATTGTTTTGCGCGGAATGCCCACGTTAGCCAGATATTGCGCCGCTTCCTCCATGGCGACGTAATAGCGATCCACGGTGCGGCACAGCCACATGGCGTGGACATCGTAGTCCGTGACGACGATAGCGTTGCGCGCAAGCAGCTTCTTCTTGGCGATGAGCCACGCGATAATTTCGGCCGGAAGAAAGTGCGTGGCCACGCAGAGATCGGGCTGGACGCGCTTGAGCAGGCGGATCATCGGGCCGGTGTTGAGCCGGTCGAGCGCCAGGCGCGGGCGCGAGTGTTGCCACGGCTGGTCGGTGCGCTCGTAGAGCAGGCCCATGAGTTCCGGAGCGCGCCGCACCATCGAGATGTAGGCTTTATCGTAGACGCGTTGAAAGAGTTTGCTAACGTAATGCAGTGCGTCAATTTGTTCCACTGTGCAATCGCCGCGCGCCAGAAACGCCTTTTCCAGCGCCTGGGCAGCGCGCACGTGGCCCGCGCCGGACGTCGCCGATAGCAAGAGAACGCGCGGCTTGGCTTTCATCGAGAGGAGGGTTGCTGATGTGTGAGGGGCATCAGGAGGCCTTGCGCTGTCCTGTGGCGAGCCGCTCCAGGATACTGCGCCCGAGTTTTTGCAATTCGCCGAAGCGCGTGAGGTAATCCTGAAAATCGTGGTTCAGGAGCTGCGCCTGGGTGGCGTCGAGCTTTGTTCGCAAAATCATGTCGCGCAACTTCACGGGGTGCGGAAGCAATGCGTCTTCCTGAAGCTCTTCCAAGGCCAGGCTAGGATCGTAGTGGTACATGGATTCCCCCTGCGTGGGACGAAAACGGAAACACCGAATCCATTGTACTCGCGCGCGAACACAGGAGAAAATGAGCGTGAGCACAGGGGCGAATGGCGCTGCGAATTCAGGCTGCGGTCGCCGCGGCGGGTATGAATTCGTACCGCGCAATCTTCGCGGCGATTCCCATCCGGCCACTTTCAGTGGTTTCAACGCGCACAATTGTGCCCTGGCATCGAATGTTGACGTCGCCGGACTGCGTCACTTGCTGAGGAAGCGTAATCACGAAATCGATGTCGTTGCCGACTTCGAAGTCTGCTTCCGCAAGAAAGTACAATCCCTGATAGCTAAGATCGCGAGTATGCGCCTTCAGTTCGCGCCCCTTCGCTTCACGGAGCAACACACGCAACGGAAGATTCATGTTAAATCGCCGCGCTTCACGGCGTTCAGATCCGTCACTCATCAAGTACCCCCCGCGCCGTTAAAGGATTTCGCGCAAAGCTAGCATTCGGGAGGTCAAGTTTCAACGCGAAAATCCAAGAATTTTGTCCTAGTACGAGGTCTTGCCGGATTCGCCGCTTGGGGCCTATACTTTTGCCAATGCCGTCCGCGGGCAGTCCTGTGACTCCATGGTTTCCCGCGCCTATCGCCGCGCACGGATGCGCCTCCCGGCGCGCCTCCGTTGGACCTCGCCTTTTGGCCAGAAAATCGAATTAGCCGAGACGATGGATGTGTCGCGCGGAGGCTTGCTTCTCTCTAGCATGGAATTGCACGCGCCGGGGGTACCGCTCTGGGTGACTTTTCCCTATGACGCTTCGTTTCGCGAAGGCCAGCCGGAAGTGCCTGCCCGGGTTGTGCGCTGTGAAGGGTCGAGCGCCGCTCCGCTTCCTTTTTCACTGGCGATTTCATTCGAAGGACAGGCGCGTTTCGTCTCTAACGGAAATGGCGCGCGGCGCGATCCCGGGCGCCGGCAAAGCTCTCGCCGATCGCTTGCCATGCCCATTCGTGTGCGTCCGGAAAATGTTCCGTGGTTTGAGGAAGCGATGTCTCTTGATCTTTCGCCGCGAGGGATGCGGTTTCGCAGTCAGCGCGAATATGCTACAGGGGATTTGCTGCGGATCGCCTTGGAAGACGCCTCATCCACATCCTGGCCTGGTTCCGGAGAATTTCGCGCGAAGGTCGTGCGTGTTTCTCCCTCGGGGGACGGCGTTGCGCTGGATGTCAGCGTTTGCCGCGCAACTTAGACCGTTGCTTCAATTAGTCCTCGCTTTCAGAACTTTTCCTTTGGTGCGCTACACTGAAAAACTCATCAAAAGTTCATCAGGGAGCATCGATGACCGCTTCTCATGATTCGCGCAAATTGTTTCTGGAAGGGCCTGCCGGCCGGCTCGAAGCGATTTTGTGGACACCTTTTGCCCCGGAGCGGCACCGGCCTCCGCTCGCGGCGGTCGTGTGTCATCCGCATCCACTGTTCGGCGGTACGATGCACAACAAGGTGGTTTACCAGGCCGCGAAGTCATTGGATGCGCTTGGCTTGCCCGTGCTGCGTTTCAATTTTCGCGGCGCAGGCCTGAGCGCAGGCGAGCATGATCGCGGTGCAGGCGAGCAGGGTGATGTTCGCGCTGCGTTGGATTTTCTCGCCAAGCAATTTCCCGAAGTTCCGCTGCTGCAAGCTGGATTCAGTTTTGGCGCTTGGGTGGGGCTTCACGTCGGCTGCGAGGAGCCGAGGGTTTCTCATTTGATTGGGCTGGGGACCCCTGTCAACAGCTCGGATTTTTCGTTTCTACGGAAATGCCGCAAGCCAAAATTGTTTGTCCACGGCGGTAACGACCAGTACGGCGCGCTGCAGTGCGTAAAAGCGTTGGTTGCGTCACTCCCTGGCGAAAATCATCTGGTCGCAGTTGAAGGCGTGGATCACTTTTTCGCCGGCAAGCTCAACGAACTCGATGCAGCCATTACGAACTGGGTTCGAGAGGTCTTTCACCTCCGCCATTGACGAGATAATTTTGCTTTCCTGCGAACTCGGCGGCCTCTGCGCACTCTGCGTTACTTGGATCCTTTTCTTTACACGCCTTCGCCGCGAGAAAACAGCTTGCCGAATTCTTCCGCAGTTGCGGGAGTTATTGTCATTAGCCGCGCGTTGGCCTTCGCATGCTCCACGCGCGACATTCCCACCAGTGCCGTGGTGATCCCCGGCGCCGACCGGGCGAATTGCAGCGCACGCTCCGCGTCGTTTTCGAGGCCGAAGGCTTCCGCAACAAATCCGGGCAGATTGCGGGTCACTTGCCCCTGCAAGAGCGACGCGCTTGCGATCACCGTCACGTCGAGATCGCCGGCTGCCTCCACCAAGGTTCGCTCGCGCTCGCGCAGCATCTGATTTCCCTGCGTGAGCGCTTCCGGCATCCCGAGGTTGAAGGGAAGCTGCACAAACCGAAAGTGGTGCATGCCGCCGGCAATTTCCTGCGCGATCTGCGCGACCTCGCCGAGCTGCATCGCGTCTTGTGCGCGCGGGTCCTGCCGGAAGCCATTCCACGTCGCCATTCCGTAGTAGCGAATCTCTCCCGCCTCCACCGCCGATTCCATGAATTCAAAGGCCTCGCGCAAGCGTTGAAGAAAGTCCGGCTTGGGGATTTCCGAAAGCTGCGTTTCCGGATTGTGGAGGTAGTAGACGTCCACGCACTCGACGCCCAGATTTTTCAGGCTGCGCCCGAGCTGGTCTTTCAGGAATTTGGGCGTCATGCAATGGCTGCCGGCGGCAAGATCTTTGGCGCTGAAAATTCCATGCTGGATGTATTCGCGGAAAAAATATTCGTTGGGGTCGGCGGGCATCGAGCCGTCGG
>QHYL01000225.1 GCA_003224105.1 Acidobacteriota bacterium
CATCGAGGAAAGCGGCGAAATCGTCGCCGCCCTGGTCAGCGCACCCGGTTTGCGCTCGCGCTGGTGGGCTTATCGAAGGGAAGGCGCCTATCGCGACGGAAAAAGACTTCACGTTTCTAACGTGGACAAGCTTAGCAACTCCATGGTGTTCACCACCGGAACCGGGCCAAGCAAGAATGCAGCCGACCAGGCGAAAATCCGCAGGCTGCTCGACGCCTCGCGCAACAGCCGGTCGTTCGGCGGATTCTGGCAACACATGCTCGTCGCCGAAGGCGCGATTGAGGCTGCTCTGGACTGGACCTCGAAGCCCTGGGATCTCGCGGCCCTCGGAATCATCGTCGAAGAAGCAGGCGGCCGCTCCACCAACGCCAGCGGCGAGCGCACCATTTACACCGGCCAGCTCATCAGCACCAATGGCAAAATTCACGACGAAGTTCTCAAGCTCCTGCAGTGAGGAACCCAATGGTTCGCATCAAGCGAGTCTACGAACCCGCAACGAAAGAAGATGGCTACCGTGTACTCGTCGATCGCTTGTGGCCCCGCGGCATGAAAAAGGACGCTGCGAAAATTGATTTGTGGATGAAAGACGTTGCGCCCAGCGATCAACTACGCAAGTCGTTCCATCACGATGCGATGAAGTGGGCCGACTTTCAGAAGAAATATCAAGCCGAGCTAAAAACAAAAAAAGACTGGCTTGCGCAATTGAAAAGGCTTGAAAAGGAGCACGGTAGGCTCACCCTCCTTTTCGGCGCCCGCGACCCCGAGCACAATCAAGCCGCCATTATTGCCGAAGCCCTAAAAAAGAATTGAAACTCCGCAACTAGATCCCGCCTACACGAGCTTGCTACAGCAAGTCTATTCGCCAAACTCGCTTTAGCGCGGCTCCGGTAGAGTCGTGGATCACACTCTCTCGAAAGTAGTTCCAGAAAGCGCGCTTGCGTCCGGGAAATCTTTCAACGAAAATCACTCTCCAAATTGGATGTTTTCTCCGCTGCATTTATTTCCTAAACTCGTTTCTCTGAAATGTCTTCTGTCCTGCTTCGGAGGTTTCCATGGATGCTCGAAAACAGGCTCAAAAAGCCGAACAATTTCGCAAGCTGCATCATGGTCCCCGGCTGCTCTTCCTCCCAAACGCCTGGGACGTGGTCAGCGCGCGAATCCTGGAGGAGTGCGGGCATCCTGCAATTGCCACCAGCAGCGCGGCAGTGGCTTTTTCTCTCGGCTATCCCGACGGCCAGCACATCTCGCGAGACGAAATGCTGGAAGTCGCCGGGCGAATTGCTCGAGCCGTAGAAATCCCTGTCACCGCTGATCTGGAAGCAGGCTACGGCACAACCGTCAAAGATATGGTTGAGACGGTCAAAGCGGCCATCGCCGCCGGCGTGATTGGAATGAACCTCGAAGATATCACTGGCGATGATGAGAGCTCGTTTGTCGATCTGCCTTTACAGGTGGAAAAAATCCGCGCCATCTGCGAAACGGCAAAATCACTGGGCGTTTCCTTCGTACTGAATGCGCGCACCGACATTTACTTGATGCCTATCGGCCCGGAGGCGACGCGCTTCGAACGCACCGTGGAGCGGCTTCGCGCTTATCGTGACGCCGGCGCTACCTGCCTCTTCGCCCCGGGTCTCTACCACCGCGAAACGATCGCCAAGCTGGTGAAAGCCGTCGAAGCCCCAATCAACATCTTGGCAAATCCCGCCTGCCCTCCCATGGCCGAACTGGAAAACATTGGCGTGGCCCGGGTAACCGCCGGTTCCGGAATCATGCGCGCCGCTCTGGGCCTTGTTCGCAGAATTGGTAAGGACATGCTGGAATCTCGGTCTTGCGAGATGCTGTTCGCCGGAGCAATTCCCCACGCCGAACTGAATCGCCTGATGCAACGCCGCGCCAATGAGGCCAATGCCTGAGACGTCTTCTCCGCTCTGCATCTTGCACGCAGAAATTGTCGCCTGCCGAAAGTGTCCGCGCCTCGTCAAATACCGGGAAAGAGTCGCCCGCGAAAAACGTCGTGCTTATCGTGAATGGGAGTATTGGGGCAAGCCGGTCGCAGGATTCGGCGACGCGCAGGCGCAATTGCTGATTCTCGGACTCGCCCCCGCAGCGCATGGCGCGAATCGCACCGGCCGCATGTTCACGGGTGATCGCTCTGGCGATTTTCTCTACGCCGCCCTGCACAAAGCCGGCTTCGCAAATCAGCCCACTTCCCTTCACCGCGACGATGGACTGCAACTCACCGATGCCTACATCGCCGCAACCTGCCGCTGTGCCCCGCCGGGAAATAAACCGCTCCCGCAAGAAATCCTGAACTGCCGTACGTATCTCGAGCGTGAGCTGGAAATCCTAAAGCCGAAGGCGATCCTCGCATTGGGAAAAATCGCCTGGGACGGCTACCTCGACATCCTCAAGCAACGCGGCGTCATTTCTTCACGCGCGCCCTACAAGTTCGCGCACGGCGCCGAAGCAGAAATCGCGCCAGGAACTCAGCGCTTGTTTGGCGTCTACCACCCCAGCCAGCAAAATACTCAGACCGGCCGCGTCACCCCCGCCATGTACGCAAATGTTCTCGCCGGAATCCGTCGCTTTCTCGAAACGTAGCTTCATCTACCCCCACTCCACTTCAGGTCGGGGCGCAGCACCGCTGCCCCATTCCTACGCCCGGCAGCCTATCAAGGCGCAATGGCGAGCGCGTCTGGCGCGCCAGCTGCATCACCACCCAGACGGGGAAATATCCCATTGGAGGAAACATGAACCATCCACGATCCCGAGCACTCTTCGTCGCCACACCAGTTCTTACCATCACTCTGAGCGCAGCGATTGCACTGCTTGCCCAGGAGCCTCCGCAAGAACCAGGCAAAGAACCCACCGCGCAAGCTCCCGAGCAGCCGCGCCACCGCGCCGATGGTGAGCGCCATGGCCTGCCGCTGGAAATTTTTGCCGTCACTCCCGGGACGAAATTCCTGGTCAGTCTGCAAGATGAATTAAGCACCAAGGGCACGCAAGAAAACGCCGTCTTCAAGGTCAAGACGCTCGAGCCCCTCGAAGCAGGCAGCGGCTTTTACTTGCCCGCCGGGGCCGAAATTGTCGGTCATATCAGCCGCGTCGAGCCCGCTCGGGTCGCAGGCCACGCCAAACTCTGGCTGACTTTTGACGAAATTCATACAAAATTTGGCGACTTGCCTATTGTGGCCGAAGTTGCCGGCGTCCCCGGCGATCACAGCGTAAAGCCCGTGCCCAACCAGGAAGGCGTTATCGCTGGTCGCTCCAGCACACAGCAGGATGCCGCCGCTGCAGCAGCTGCCGGCGCTGCCATCGGCGCCGTGAAAGGGGTAAAAGACAAAGACAAAAAAGAAGCCGCCGAAGGCGCCGCTCTCGGCGCCATCACCGCCTACCTTATGGAGTCCGGCCGCGGCCACGAACTCGATCTCCCCAAGGGCGCCAAACTCGAGCTCGAACTCGAACGCGCCCTGTACCTGGTCAAAGAGTGAGATGAAATGAGATCCGCTGCATCGGTCCTTCCCCGACTTTCATCATTTTCGTACTCGTGGCGCCAAGCTCCCCCCTGCGGGCTCACACCGCAGTGATAAAAATTCGAGTGGTCAATGTCAGCAATAACCGTCCCATGTCCCGGCAAAGTGTCTCGCTTGCCCTAGGATATGGGAAAGGTGAGAGGACGCCGGCAGAGTATGCTGCCAATCCTCGTCTGGAAACCGATGTCAACGGAGAGGCGCAGTTTCGCCTTCCGGAACCTGCTCCTGCTCACCTTGTTGCTCAAGTCCATCTAACATCCGAATATTGGCACTGCATTTGCTTTGCAATTGAGACTACACAAGACGTCACCCAGAAAGGAGTTGTGCAACTGGCAGCCCGCGACTCCTTGGCAACAGGCACCAACGCGAAAGCAGAGCCTGGGTTAATTTTATTTCTTGCCCGCCCATTCACTTTCTTTGAACGCCTCCTTTATCCTTTAATGAAAGAATAGCGATCTAGGTCGCTTTTCGCCCAGGGTTGCTCCAGCGGTTTATTGTTGAGTGTGCAACTCGGCGGTCTTCTGGAAGTGCCCGACTTGGCATCCTCGTTGGGGCTTGCTAGAGTCGAACAGTCAGCAAAAACAGTTTGAGACCGATTTATCAAAGCAAGCCTCCGAGAGGCTGGTATCCATGGCGGAAGACACTCGTGCGGCCGTGAGGGCCATCGAAACCTTGGAACGCAAAGACCGCGTTCTCATTGTCGAGGACGAGGACAACGCGCGCAAAGGTTACGAGCAGTTGCTCCAGCGCTGGGGCTATGACGTTTTAGGCGTCAGCTCCGCAGAAGAAGTTCTCGCCAAATTCGCCGGCTATCAGCCGGACACTCTCATCGCTGATGTCGAGCTTCCCGGCATGAATGGCCTCGACCTCTTGAAACAACTCGGCCCAGACCTCCAGGGCGTACCCGCAATTATCATCACCGGAAAAGGAAGCGAAGAACGCGCCGTAGCCGCCATCGAAGCGGGAGCGTTCTGGTACATCGAGAAGCCGCTCAAAGGGCCCGTCCTGCGCGCGCTTCTCGATCGCGCTCTCAGCAAGGCCCGCGATTCGCGCAACCTGGCGGTTCTGCAGCGCCAACTCCGCGAGACCGGTCGCCTCGGCGATTTGGTCGGCGGCACCAAGCCCATGCAGGACGTCATGCGCATCGTCGAAATGGCCGCGCCAAGTTCCGCTTCCGTTTTAATCACCGGAGAAACGGGAGCCGGCAAGGAAATTGTCGCGCGCACAGTTCACCGCCTCTCTCCGCGCGCCGGCGGCCCCTTTGTGGCCATCAACTGCTCGGCCATTCCCGAATCCCTCATGGAAAGCGAAATCTTCGGCCATGAGCGCGGCGCCTTCACCGGCGCAGCGGAGCGCCGCATCGGCTGCTTCGAGCTCGCTGATTGCGGCACGCTTCTACTCGATGAAATCGGCGAAATGCCTGCGCCCACCCAGGCAAAGCTTCTGCGCGTTCTCGAAGACCGCAAAGTCCGCCGCCTCGGCAGCAAAACGGAAACTCCCATCGACGTCCGCGTGGTCGCCGCCACCAACAAAGATCCCGAGCAGGCCGTCGGCAACGGCCAGTTGCGCCAGGACCTTTACTTCCGCCTCAACGTCTTTCACATTCACTTGCCGCCGCTCCGCGAACACAAAGAGGACATTCCCCTTCTCGTCGAACACATTTTGCGTGACGTCAACGCCAAGCACGGCAAGCACGTCCGCGGTATCGGCGCCGAAGTGCTGGACATTTTCATGGGCCACACCTGGCCCGGAAATATCCGCGAATTGCGCAACGCCCTCGAGCGCGCCTCCATCATGTGCGACAAGGATCTCATTACCCGCGCCTGCCTCCCCGCGGAATTCGGTAAAATTGCTGCCAAGGGGCCCAGCGACCTTTCGACCATAAAGTTCCCCGTGGGCACCACCGTGGACGCCATGGAACGCGAACTCATTCTGCAAACGCTCAGCGCCACTGGAAACAACAAGACGCGCGCTGCGGAACTTCTCGGCATCAGCTTGAAGACGCTCCACAACAAGCTCAAGGAATACGGCGGCGATCGCGCCGAAACGGAGTAGACTCGCCTAATGCAGCTCCGGCTGCGCACGAAATTCACCTTGGTGATGACCAGCCTCGTGCTGCTCGTCGTCGCTGTGCTGTCCTGCGTCTTTGCCGCGCAACTTCTCGATCAGTTGATCGAGGGAACGGACAAACGCGCCAGCGACCTCTCAAAGCAGGTCTTTCTTCAAGCCCAAAATGCAATAACGGAAGCCAAGCAGTTGGGCTTGCGGCCGGATTCGGAAGATCCCAAGGATATCCATGACTATGTCCGGCGGGCTTTCGAAATCAGCGAAGGCTTGCAGACACAATTCAAAGCCGCTAAGGAAAATCCCCTGATTTATGAAGTCTCCATCACCGACACCAGCGGCTTGGTCCTGGCCTCCAGCGACCCAAACCTGCCGGGAGCTTTTCTCGCCCGCAGAACGCCCATCTCGCAACTCGAGGCTCGAAGTTTTCTGCACCAGGTGGGAGTTCTCCTGCGTACTTTAAGAGGAGCCTACAAGGGCCCTCAATTGTTTGAAGTCGAATATGCCTTCAACAAGGGAGAAAACAAACCTTTCGGCGAAGTGCGCGTGGTCGTGGACTCGGCCCTTCTCCTGAAGGAGATCCAATCGAGTCTTCGCACCGCCGAAGTGGTTGTGCTCGCGGCCTTGGTGCTATCCGCGTTGCTCGCCGCCCTGGTCAGCCGCATAACTCTGGCTCCTTTGCACGACATTACCGCGCAACTCGATCGCATCTCCTCCGGGCAATTCGACATGCCTCCCCACGAAGCAAAAACGGTCGAAACCAGCAGCGACGAACTCGGCTTGGTCAGCCGCAAAATCTCCCAGGTTGGCCAGCAGCTCCGCGGCGTGCACGAAATTTTCAGCACCATGCGCGAAAACATGAACTCCGTCATGGCCGGCCTCGAAGATGGCTTGCTCCTCTTCACCCGCGATGCGCGCGCCGTGATGGTGAGTCCCGCCGCGGAAAAATTCCTCGGCGCTCCCGCCGGCGAATTCCTTGGCCGCCGCGTCACCGACATTTTTCCTCCCGGCCATCCGCTGCGCGACGCGCTGCATATCGAAAGCGACGAGCTCAGCGAAATCACCGCCGACGCCAATCTGGAAACCAGCGATGGCCCTAAGCGCGTCAACGTCAGCGTGCAAGCCATTCAGGAAGATGGCGAACGCATGGGCGCGCTGGTCACGCTCCGCGATCTTGATTCCCTCGAAAGCATTGACACCCAGCTCAAAGTCAGCGAACGCCTCGCCGCGCTCGGCCGCATCACCGCCGGCGTCGCCCACGAGGTAAAAAATCCGCTTAACTCCATGCGTCTCTGGCTCGAAAACCTGAAGGAATCCTTGTCCTACGACGGCGACGGCTCTGCGCAACAAGCCGTGCAAGTCCTCGATAAAGAAATCGACCGCCTCGATCAGGTCGTCAAACGCTTCCTCGATTTCACTCGCCCCATGGAGGTTCGCCTCGAAGCCACGCAGCTCGCCAACCTCCTGCAAGAGGTTCTCGAAATCGCCAAACCCCAGTTAGAAAAGTCGAACATCCTCCTCGCTCAACTCTTGCCCATTGACGTCCCCGAAGTTTATGTTGATCGTGCCCTCCTCAAGCAAGCGGTGCTGAATCTTGTTCTAAACGCGGCGGAAGCCATGCCGAACGGAGGGCAATTGCGCCTGGTGCTCAGCCGGCGCGGCGAAATGGCGGAAATCGCCGTGGGCGACACCGGCAAAGGCATTCCGCCGGAAAATCAGCAAAAGATTTTTCAGTTGTTTTTTACGACCAGGCCAGGCGGCAGCGGAATCGGACTGGCCAGCGCCTTTCGAATTGTGCAGTTGCACAACGGTTCGATAGACTTTACATCGGAGGTTGGCCGGGGAACCACGTTCCGGATCGAATTGCCACTCGCGGCCTAGAATCGCACAAAAATCATGGTCATCCCAGCTCAGAACCGTGCTCGTTCCCGGCACTCGCTGCTCCATCGCAGCGCCCCGCTTCTTTTTTCTTTGACCTCTTTTTCGCTGGCATTTTTGTCGGGCGGATGCATTACTTTCTTCCACCGGCGGCCGAACATCCCTTGGGCCACGGCGGTGCAAGTGCATCCGACGCTCCAGTCGCACGCCGCCAACGGCGATGGAGCCGGCGACCTGGACGCTCCCGAAATTGGCCTCGACCTCGCGCCGCTCGTTGCCGTCATGGCTCCTATCCGCAGCGCACCTCCGCGGCCAAAGGTGAATCCGCCTCCCGCCCCCGCTGCTACTGCTCCCGCCGCCGATGCCGAAAAGGGGCCGGAAGCCCCCACCATTGCCGCGCAACTCTCCAAGGAGGAATTTGCCGCCGCGCAGCAGGAAACCAATCAAAGCCTGGACATTGCGGAGAAAAATCTTGCCTCCACGCGCAACAAGCAGTTGAACCCTGCGCAATCCGACCTGGTCTCCAAGATCAAAGGCTTCCTCAAAGACGCTCGCGAAGCCGCCAAAGCCGGTGACTGGGCCCGCGCCCGCAACCTCGCCAAAAAAGCGCAAGTCCTCTCCGAAGAACTCGTCCGCTCCGTGTAGCAGCGACCTTTCGTCGCCATCTTCCCTCCGTGTAGCGGCGGGTTTACCCCGCCGTCTTCCCCCCAAGCAACGTCCCGCTAACTGCCAATCTACTTCCATTTGTGATAATCTCCGCGGCTGAAACATGAGCTTGGCCAATAAGCAGCGCCTGATCAAAGCCGCGCGCGAAGCCGGCCTATCCGACACGGAAATCTTGCAGGAGGTTCTTCGCGGCGAGTACGGAAGCGAACGAAGAAGAAGGCTTATTGTCGACTGGGGAGAACTGCTGGGTCTGACCGTTAGCGAGTCGCTGCGCCTCGCGCACGCCGCCGGCCTGCTGCAGAGCGCCCACCCGCCACTCGGGAACTCGTGACAAACGCTTCGCGGTAAAGCTCCGGAAAGCTTTCCCGCACAAACTTCGCGTCCGCCGGAGAAGCCGCCGCCAGCTTGCGGATTTTTGCAATGCGCTCCCGCTTGCCCATCCCAGCGAACCGCTGCGCCACTGCCTTGGTCAAATCCTTTGCGGACATTGCTTGCTCCTTGTTGGCAGTATGCTCCCCCCACCATCCTCTTTACAAGCCGCGCTCGCAACCTCGCCCATTCCGAGGCACCTTGCATACGCCTGTTGCGCCTCCTACAATTTCAAAATGTTCGACACGCACCGCTTGCTGCTCTTTCTCGCCGCCGCTTTGCTCCTGGCCATCACGCCCGGCCCGGGCATTTTCTATGTCTTGGCGCGCAGCCTTGCCGGAGGAAAGCGCGAAGGCATCCTTTCTTCCATCGGCACTTTCGTAGGCGGACTCTTCCACGTCTTCGCCGCCGCTCTCGGCCTCTCCGCGATTCTTGCGGCCTCCGCCGTCGCGTTTCACACCGTCAAATACGCCGGCGCCGCCTACCTCGTTTGGCTTGGCATCCGCATGATTCGCACACGCAACACCGAAATGGCCGTGGAATCCGCGGGACCATCCAACGGCGCTTTTCGCCAGGGCATCCTCACCGAAGTGTTGAATCCCAAAACCGCGCTGTTCTTCCTCTCCTTCATCCCGCAATTCGTCGCTCCCGCCCACGGACACGTCTTCTTTCAATTCGCCCTGCTCGGTTGCGTCTCCGTCAGCCTGAACACCGCCGCCGACCTCCTGGTCGTCGGCATGGCCTCTCCCCTCGAACGCAAGCTGAAGAACAGCGTCCGTTTCCGTCGCCGCCAGCGCACCGCCTCCGGCCTCGGCATGATCACCCTCGGCGCCTACCTCGCCCTCGCCGACTCCAAGTAACAGTGGGATAGGTATTCTACAAGTTAGGTTTCAGGGTGCTCCCGCTTAAGCCTCGCGATAGCGGATGCGGTCTGGCTGTACGATCCACAATTGGCCTTCCGGTGACCGCCGATGGAATGCAGGGAGGATGCGCTTCAATAGAGAAATCAGCGTCTGCTTGTCCTGGGATTTACACCGAAAGACGATGATTCCCGCATGCGCTCCCAGTGGATAGGCCTGAACATTCGCGAAGTCCAGGTCGAGAGTAACCAGTACGCGCGTTTCCGCGCGGCAGCGGTCCAGAAGTGCGGAGTCCGTAGCTCCGCTCAGGGTCTCTTGCGCAACCGTAGCGGCTCCGAAGCCTGCCTCTACCAGAATCTCAGCAAATTCTGCCGGGAGGTTCTCGTCAATCTTGAATTTCAAGCTTTGATTTCCAGCGGCAGGTCTACCGTGCCCTCGCGGGCTAACTCCGCCGCGTAAGCCAGGGCCGCATCAATATCGGCTTCTTTCAGCGTGGGATAGCTCCGCAAAATCTCTTTACGAGACACGCCCGCCGCGACGTTGTCCATCACCGCAGACACGGTAATGCGCGTCCCGCGAATGCACGCCCTTCCGTGGCATATCGCTGGATTTACGCTAATTCGCGCGCGCCAGTTCTGCATGTTCTCATTCTAACCGTACCGGGAATCTTTTCACTAGGGTTGTCCGCCAGCGCACCGCCTCCGGCCTCGGCATGATCACCCTCGGCGCCTACCTCGCCCTCGCTGACTCCAACTAGGTTCCGCCCGCTTTTCGCTTCATGTAGCGCCGGGCTTTCCCCCGGTTTCTGGGGGACCCGACGATTTGTGTTGGGAAGCCCGGCATCTTCGTTCTCGTCAGGCACGACTTTACCCGTGCCGCCCGCGTCGCCAATATGCGGCTTCAGCCGCTGAGGGCTACTCGCCCTGCCCCCCGCTGCGTCTCCTCAACTCCCCAATACTCACAAACCGCAACCCCTTCTTCCTCCCCGCCGCCAGAATCTGCGGCAACGCCGCAACACTCCTCTTCGCGTTCGCGATGCCGTCGTGCAAAATCACAATCGTTCCGGGCGCCAGGTTCTTTTCAATCAGCCATCGGATGTACCACACCGGAGGATGCATCGGATCGTGCGGATACGCGCATCCCAAAACGCACGTGTAGCCGCGTTCCCGCGCCAGCCGGATTTGCCGCGCCCACGCCACTCCACCCGGAGGGCGAAACAGTTCCAGTTTCTCCCCCGCGCCAATCGCCCTCTCCGTCTTTTCCAGATTGCCCATGAATTCCTCATTCGAGTGCCCCAGCGTCGCCCCATTTCGCAAGTAGTGGTTGCCAATCTCATGTCCCTCCGCCCGTATGCGCGCCACCACCTCCGGATAGCGCAACGCCCGCTCCCCAATCAGAAAGAACGTCGCCTTCGCTTCATGCTGTTTCAGGATTTCCAGCACTTGCGGCGTGAACGCCGGGTGCGGCCCATCATCGAACGACAGCGCCACCAAAGGCAGCTCCGTCCGCACGCGATACACAATATTCGGCGTCAGCCGCTCCAGCACCCCAAGCACACCCAGCGGCTCGACCCAAAACACCACCAACCCCATCACCACAACCATCGCGCCCACGAGCAGGAGCACCATTTCGCCTCCCCGTCACTTTTTCTAGCGCCGTAGGCGCGCCAAACGCCCCCTGCGACGTCTAAGCCAACTCTTGACGATGGGCGAAACCGTCCTTGCGTTAATGTTCTTTTCCTTGCAGTAGTCCGATTGAAACCACGTTACGAGCTTCTTTGCACCCTTGCTCGAGTTACAAGCCCCGCAGCACCTGACAATGTTGGTCTCCGTCCGGTGCCTCACATTATTGTCTAAGTGCTCCCAGGTCGCCTTACTCCGCGATACGCCTCTGGCGTGCCTGAGTTCTTTCATTGGTGTACGGCAGAAAACACAGCGTTTGTCCCGTTTCCTAATCTTGTGTTCAAGCCAGTCGGGAATTTTCCATCTGTTCATTGGGTTTCGTCTGTCCTCGCAATAGCTATTTGCAGGCCCTAGCCTAGTTGTCCTTAGATGTGTTTGCCCCAACTGGAAGGGAGACTGTGGATGCTCGCCATTGATACCGAGTGTCGCGATGCCAACGCCATCCACCAAGGACCGTGACTTCGACCGTACAAGGCTGGTCCGAGGGGACGGTGAACCACTGAGCGAACATGGTTTCCTCGCCCGGGGGAAGGTTTAGTAGGGGAGTTTTGCTGGCTCGACTTTTTTTGAGTTGGAAGACCCCATCATCATGAATGTAAGAGGTTAGCCGTCCTGTGGCCGCTAGCGGCTTGTGAGTTTTTTCGTCAGCAACGGGTGACACGTCCGCTCACACTTCGTGTAGCGATACGGCTCCGCGATCACCTTTTTTCACATTAGCCACAACCACGAGATAATCAGTTCCAGCTACCTGACCCGAGCGCTCCCGATGGCAGGTCACTGAGAGTGAGAGATTCGTGATTAGATACCCTGAGAATGCCTTGTAAACAAAGAAGACGCCAGCACAGGCCCAGGCGAACGCTTCGACCCAGTTCTTGACGGTTTCGGCTGTCGCTCTAGCGTTATCCGCATGACTTGCGTTTGCGGTTTCCTGGCCGGACGGAGGAGGGTAGTTCTCCGTTGTAATCCATCCTAAGAAATTGGAAAGCTGATTGTGGACCCAAGAGGACTTCATTATGAGCAAGAAGAGGCCGATAAAGACAATGACTCTGATAAGTGGTCTGAGTCGCGTATAGCTTGCGAGGAGCTTGGTGTCCGCGAAGAGCGAGTTGAAGAGGGCAAAGGCGGCAGAGAAAATGAAGGCGAAGAATGCCATGCTTTGAGCGCCGCGTACTAAAGTGATTCCGACAGTGTCGTCCATGCTTGCTCCTTGCCGACCTGACTACTTCCTCTTGCGAGGGTGGCGAATTGCTGGAGCTGGAGCCACCGGAGGCTCAGGCTCATCGGTGAGGACAAGTTCGTGCTGCTCGGCGGCGGCGGGAAGATAGCGCGGAGCGCGTTTGTGGGTGACGTTGAGGGTAGGTGGGTAGTCGATGCGGGCGCCGTCGAGGAGTTCGGCGATGGTGAGGATTTGTAGGCGGGGGTGGTTTCCCCAGGGAGATTTGTAGAAGTCCGCGGCGGCGGCTTCCGTACGCATGGGCTTGGTTGCTTCTTCGAGGGTGATGAGGACGCCGATCTCGGTTCTCTCGCGCTCAATGACTCCGCGAAGATCGCGAACGTCTTTCGCGCTGACATGGCCTGATTTGACCTGTAGGATGATCTGCTTCGTCTTTCCGTTTTCTTCGTCGTGGAAGTAGAGCCGACCATCGATGCCCTGGTCAGCACCTTTCTTCTGCTCTGTGCGGCGTGCACCCACCAGGCCGAGAGACCACCACTGGAACTGGAAGGGGTCTTCCTTGGCGAGTTCCCGGGCGTCCGGAAGGGAGGTCGGTTCGCCGATGACCTGGTACGTTTTGGACACCTCGTCGCCGAACGCGTCGCGGAGCCGGCTTTTGATGAGGCCTATGGCGAGGTGTGTGATGTCGATGCCGATCCAGTTTCGCTTGAGGCGTTGCGCGACGGCGATAGCCGTGCCGCAGCCGCAAAAGGGGTCGAGGACGGTGTCGCCCTCGTTGGAACTGGCGCGAGTGATGCGCTCAAGAAGGGCTTCCGGTTTCTGGGTGGGATAGCCGAGACGTTCTGCCGACTTTGCGGGAACAGGGTCGATATCCGCGACCACGTCCACGATTAGGACACCAGCGTCCTCATTTAGATACCGCTTAAATCCCGGAACCCTTCCTTTTGTCGGCCAATAGATGAGTCCTTCGCTGTCCAATGCATCGAGCTTT
>QHYL01000410.1 GCA_003224105.1 Acidobacteriota bacterium
CGCAAAATCCTGATTGACCCGCAAATGACTTTGCTCTGTACCACTGAGTGAACGCTCTTGGCCGGTACGGAAAAATCTACTTAAAACGTTCCAGCATCAATTGTTTTTCGAGCAGCGGACTGTTCAAGTTCAGAGCGGCTTTTCCCTTGTCATCGAAGATGTAGTCGTAGCCCAAGGGATCGACCGCTTCTCCTTGCATCAGCCCGGCTTGGCCTAATTCGCTGACGCGCTTCGGACGATGTCCAAAACGCTTCTCGTACTCGTCGGCGAGTTGGTCCAGCTTCTTGCAGTCCTCGCGGACTCTAAGCAGCAGCAAGTGTGTCTTTGCATTTTCTTTGATCTGTGGATCGGTGGTCGTCGTGTAAATGTCGTTCCACAGGAAGAAAGACGTTTCGTAAGACTCTCCCTCTGCCGCGACCTTCGCCGCCATCACTTTCATCCAGATCAGGGCCCTTGGGTTCTTGCTCCCTTCCAGGAAGGCTTTCGCGGCGTTCTTGTAATCCTTCAAGTCCATGTAGTAGATGAATCCCAGGTCTTCGTAAAAGCGCCAGTAATCAGGATTTGCTTTTATGCCGCGCTGCATGAGTTTGACAGCCAAATCCGGCCTGCCCGCGCCGGCTGGCGCGCGTTGGCTGAGAAAAATTGCCCCGAAGTGGTATGCCGGCAGCAGATTCGGATCCAGCGTCGTTGTGATGTCCAGCAACGGCCAAAGTTCTTCCAGGTTTGCATCGCCTCGCACATGTTTGTTTCCGTAGAATTGCACCACCCGCGTCCAGTAAAAGTCAGCCATCAGCGGCGCGTATTCCAGGCTCATAGTCTTCAGCAGCTTTGCCGAGCTCACCAGGACGTAGTCTCGCTCCTCTTTTAACGCGGCTTGCTGCTTGTCGATGGAGTGCTGCAGCTTCCAGATTCCGTAGAATCCTCCCTGTAAGATCACCAGCGCTAGCACAATGGTTTTTGCGGATTTCATTTCAGATTCCGCCTGGAAAAGACCAGGATCGCCGCAGTCAACACAATCGTGCAATAAACCGCGGCGTAAAGAGTATTCTGTGCAATGAACGCGCCTGCAACGGGCCGGCTATGCGCGGCCTGGGCCATGATGTTGAAATTCTCAAAATTTGGCAGCAGATAGGAAAGCCATTTTGTGAATGCGGTCATCGCCGGACTCATCACCGCCACCGGCAGGTCCCGCAACTCCTGCACGTACAAGCCGACGATGTAAATGCCTGCGGTAAACAGTATTGCCAGCAGCGGCGTCGTGAAACAGGAAAACAGCAAGGCCAGCGCCACCACCAACGCCAATTTCAGCCAGATGAAATACACCGCAACGAAGACGGTGCCGTCGCCACGTTCCAGCGTGGGCTTGACGTAAATTAACGCGAGAAAAAGACCTACTCCCATCGCCGCGGTGTTCACCGCCAGCGTCAGGATCAGCCCGCCAAACTTTCCAAGCAGAAACTCCCACCGCCGCACCGGCTTCGCCAGCAGCGCGTACAGCGTGCGCTTGTCCATCTCCTTAGACACCAACCCCACACCGATGAAAATGGCAATCAGCAAACCGATCAGAGATATGGCGCTCAGTCCCAGTGTCGCGATGACCGTCTGTTCGATTCCGATCGAAATCTGCCCCGCGATAATTGACGCCGCCATCATCACCAGGGCGAAGAACAAAAGGTTGTACAGCACGCGGTCGCGTACGGCTTCGCGAAACGTGTTCAACGCCACTATGCCAACGCGCTTCATTTTTCGCTCACCTCGACCGCGGCTGCCTGAGCGCGGTCCGCTTCCACCAGGTTCATGAAGAACTCCTCGAGTGTTGCTCGCACTTGCGACACGGAAAGGATTTTCGCCCCCGCCGCGCGCAATTGCTCGATCGCTCCGTACAAATCCTGCTCCGGCACTTGCAAGCGGTAGCAGTCTCCCGTGCGGGTGGCCTTGGCCAGCAACGGCGCGGTGCTCTGCCCCGCCAACTCAAATAGAATTTCCATCCCCTGCGTTTTCATGTCCACCAATTGCGCCGGGGCGCCCACACCACGCAACTTTCCTCCCACAATCACGCCCACGCGGTCGCACAGCATTTCCGCGTCACTGAGAATGTGCGTGGAAAACATCACTGTCTTGCCATCGCGCTTCAATTCCAGAATGATATCCCGCACCTCGCGCCGCCCCACCGGATCCAGTCCAGACATCGGCTCATCCAGAATAACCAGTTTCGGGTCGTGCAAAATCGCCTGAGCCATGCCGACGCGCTGCAGCATACCTTTCGAATATTTGCGAAGCTGAATTTTTCCGGCGGTCTCCAATCCCACTTTCTTGAGCATTTTCTGGACGCGTTCTTTTCGGTCCGCAGCCGTCAGGTCGTGGATGCGCGCGAAATAGTCGAGCAATTCCGCTGCGGTAAGGTAGTCGTAAAAGTACGGCTGCTCCGGCAGGTAGCCAATATCCCGGTGCATTTCGATGTCGCTTATGGGTTTGCTGAGGATCCGCGCGCTTCCCGCCGTCGGAAAAATCAGGCTCATCAGCAGCTTGATAGTGGTGCACTCATGGCTACATTCTTAGCGGCGCTCCTCCGCCCGTCAATCCCGCCAAGAATGCAATGTGCAGTGAGTGAAAACAGGTACAGAAAAAGAAAAAGGCTTTCGAATCAGGAGTCGCCGGGTGCCGGTCCGATTTGCACAAGTTCCCGCTGGGCCGCGGGAGGCGTCATGGGCATCGGCTTCAGCGTTTGCGGCGCGCGCCAATTGTCCAACATTCCCACTTGCTGCACGCAGGAGACCGTGCAGCGCGGCGCACAAAACTTTTCCGTATAAAACTCCCGGCGTCTCATCTCTGGGGTGTATTGCGCCAGAGGTATCCCCGGATACCCGCGTTGCTGCGAGCACCAGTGCACCAGCCCGTCCTCGCACACATACAAATATCGCGAGCCCGACCGGCACCGCCAGGTGTGTTCCTTCCCGCGCGCGACGTTATGCTGAAAATCGTTGAATCGCGAAAACGAACGCTTGCTCAGCGTCATGATTTCTTCAAAGATTTCAATTTCGCGCGGCCCGAGCGGCTTCAGCTGCCCGTTGTGATCGTGAATGATTCCCACCGTGCTCGTCAGCCCCAGATCTACGGCGCGGCGCGCGATGCGCAGCGCATCCTCCGTATCCTTCACTCCACTGCCCAAGACTGAATTGATATTCACCTGGAAGTACGCGTAAAGCGCCAGCCACGCGAGTCTTTGATCCAGTGTCTTCAGGCTCTTCAGCGAGACGTCGTCCGGTTTCGTGTTATCAATGCTGATTTGCAAGTGCTCCAGGCCGGCGTGATTCAGCCTCTCGATGCGCTCCTGGTTCAGCAAAAATCCGTTCGTGATCATTCCCGCAATCATCCCGCGGCGCCGGATGTGCCGGATGATATCGTCCAGGTACGGGTGCAGCAGCGGTTCGCCCCCGCTGATGGTGATGATCGAACTGCCCATGTCCGCCAGGAGATCCAGGCGCTTCTTCATCTCGTCCAGCGGCACCGGCGGAGAGAAATCGTCGTATTCATTGCAATAGGTGCAGGCCAGGTTGCATCGCCGAGTCGGGATGATATGCACGAGGAAGGGATGCTTCGTGGAAACCAGCGCCTTCGCGATCGCGCGCACTTCGCGCACGCGCGTGTGGAAGAAGCGCAGCGCGCGCCAGAACCACACTTTCATCGACGCATGTGATTTTCCCAAGCCACCTGGCATGAAACTTTAGGAATCCCCCAGACGCTCATTATACACAACGCCGCCACTGCGGCTCCGCGTTGTGCCCAAACACAACGTTCGACAAGGCGAGAACACCCGATTTAGGCTGTAACCGATCACTATTGGAGTTCGGAAGAATCGGTTAGACTACTGGAGCAGAGAACGGCAGGAGCGGCAGCATGAAATACCGAATTGCTGGATGGGCAGGTGTGGGCTTTCTCGTCGCGGGCTGCTGGGCACTGTATTTCGCATCGGCAAACAAGGCCAATTCCATAGAACCAATTGTGTACACTCTCGCCACTCTTACTCAGCCAGTTGTGCTTCTGATACACCATTTCAGCGTTTCCTTCTATTGGGTTCTTTTTGCGAATACTGTTACGTATGGGCTCGTTGGTCTGACCGTGGAAACATTGCGGCAAAAATTAAGTAATTTCAAAACAGCCCACTACGGGAATTCACCTGCTTGATCGTCTCGATCGTCCATGCGAAAATGACTTGTGACGCTGGGAAATTGCCGGCAAGCCCTGTTTCTAGTCCCTGGCGATATCGTCTAAGGGTTAGGACGTAGCCCTCTCAAGGCTAAAATCCGGGTTCGAATCCCGGTATCGCTGCCAAACTGTTTCCGGGCTTCTCCGGTTTTCCCCTTACTTTTCCACAGTAATCAATTTCTTCCATCTTTTGCATCAGGTCTTTCGATTGACGCTCGCATTCCCGCCGCGTTAACCTAAGGCTCGTCCGATGGCTTCTTCTGTCCCCATAAGACCACGATTGAGTGCTCCTAATCCGACTATGAGGAGATTCTGATGGCCGCGTCCGCGACAAGACCTACCCACGAACATGCGTCTGATTCCAACCCGAGGAGATTCATGTCCAACGAACTGCGAAATTTTCTCACTCTCTCTTATGACGAGCTCGAGCAGTTGAATCTGAATGCCAAGGAGCAGCGCAAAAACCGCGTGCCGGTGCACAAAGTCCAGGAAGAACGCCTCAAGTACCTTACGGACGAAAAGCGCATCAAGGCGGTCACCGTTTTGTTCAGCGACCTCGAAGGCCGCCTCCACATGCTCGACTACGACAAGAAATTCCTTACCAAGAGTTGGGACAACCTCACGTTTGACGGCTCCTCCATTCGCGGATTCACTGCGCAGCGCGAGAGCGATCTTCGCCTGACCATGGACTGGCCCTCGTTCTATTGGGCGCCTTCCGACGTGTTCGGCTCAGGCAAAGTTCTCGTCTTCGGCAACGTCATCGACAAGGATGGCACACCCTACAGCGCGGACATCCGCGGCGTTTTGAAGGGCTACGCGGATGGCCTTTTCGAAAAGGAGGGTTACACACTCAACGCCGCCAACGAAATTGAAGGCTTTCTTTTCGCCGGGCCCGACGCCGAGCGTCGCTATCACGAAACCGGGAAATTCGAATACGTGAACACGGGCGGCTACTATCACTCGCTTCCTGGCGATCCCCTTCGCAGCTTCATTGACACCACCGCTGAAGTCCAGCGCTGCATGGCCTTCCAGAACGAAAAGGACCACCCGGAAGTCGCGCCGTCACAATTCGAAATCAACTACGGTTACGGAGAGGTCGTGCAAGCCGCGGACCAGATTCAGCTTTACAAATTAATTTGTCGCCAGGTCGCCACGAACATGGGCTTCACCGCCAGCTTCCTGCCCAAGCCCGTCGTCGGCGTCAACGGCAGCGGCATGCACACCAACGTTTCCGTCAGCAAGGACAACAAGAATCTTTTCTGGGACCCCAAGGGCGAAGAAAAGCTCAGCAAGTTCGGCTGGGATTTTGTCGACCGCATCCTCACGCACGGAAACGATATTTGCTTGCTCATCAATTCCAGCGTCAACGCCTACCGCCGCCTCGACCCGCATTTCGAAGCGCCCAATCAGCTCAACGCTTCCCCGACGAACCGCGGCGCCATGGTACGCGTCCCCATCGGCAACGACCGTAGCATGCGCACCGAAGTGCGCGCCGTTGCTCCCGATTCCAATCCCTACATGGTGATGTACTCGATCTTCAAAACCGGCTTGGACGGCGAAACTGCCAAGATCAAGAATCTGCGTTCTGCCCAACGCTTTCTGCCGGACAACATCTACACCGCCATCGAGAATTTCGAGAAATCCGAGTGGACCACCACGCTTCTCGGCGCGGACGTCAAAAGCCGCTACGCCGAACTGAAGCGCACCGCCGCCGATCGCTGCCCGCGCGCCCTCGGGAGCATCGTCAAGGCGCAGGAAGTTCAGTTCCACCACGAGGTTTATAACCAGTTCCTCTGGAACCTGTTCTAACCGCCGCTAAGACTTGGCTGTGATTTAGACCACTCTGCCGGCCAACCGGCGATCCAGGTTCATCACCAGGTTCTGATCGAGGACCACTGCAACATAACGCGAGCAAAGCTGCATTTCGCGGTTTGCCCAAGTGGAGAATGAGGGTAGCTTCTGGACTAACGCAACAATGCGGTAGTACAGGGATACTTCTTTCAGCCAGGAGCTTGTCTTCTTCATTTCAAGAGACAGTCCATCGCAAAAACCTTTTAGTTTGCCGAAATCCTGTGGCCCTATCGCGGCTGTGTCAATGCCCGTCGACAAATGCAGGGACTCCGAAAGTTGGTAGTCTGCAGCGCTGAGCAGAATGAGACGCCACTGCGCAATGCCGAACTTCACCAGCGCGACGACCGCAAACCCGAGAATGAAAACCGGAATCATTGCTGAATAAAAGGGTGCCATGATGGAAAATCCTAGCCAATAGTCCTGGGGTACCAATCAGATAGGCCCAGGGGGGATTCCCAGTTCGGTACACTCTTGATAATACAGGGGTTACAGAAGAGTTCCACATTCCACATGCCCAGTCAATCGCCCACAGTTGAGTAACTAAATCAGAAATACGCTCGGCAAACGCGCTTGACCAATTCACACGGCCACCCTAATTTGGACGAATTAGCCATTGCGCTCGACCCATCTGTGACATGAGTGTCCCTCTCATCTCTTCCAGTCCAACTTCGCCAAAAGCGGAGGAGCCAAAACTCGACCACACGCTTACGCAACCGGAAAGCCAGAATTGGTGGCTCTTGGGCCACTCGATTTTCCTCGTGGCCCTGCTGACCCTTGTCGTGATCCCCTTCAGCATTCCCTCGTTTGCCAGGAGAGTGGAAATCGATCTCCGGATCAAGGCGACCGATATCGTTCTTGGACTAGTGATTTTGGTCGTGCTCTTCGACCTATTCGCGGCATACCAGCAATTCCTTATCCGACGGCTGCGCCGCCAGTTGGCCGAGAAGCAAGGGCATTCCGATCTCCTGCGAAACCTGGCTATGCTTGATCCCTTGACCGGCCTCTACAACCGGCGCTTTGCCGAGCAACGCTTGGCTGCCGAAGTTTCCCGCTCGGAGCGGAAGGGGCACCCGCTTACCGTGCTCACCTTAGACCTAAACAATTTCAAGCAGATCAACGACACTTACGGCCATGCAGCGGGCGACCAGGTGTTGCAGGAATTTGCGATTCAGCTCAACAAAGTCATCCGCGGATCCGACCTGGCGGCGCGCCTGGGCGGCGACGAGTTTCTCGTATTGCTGCCGGAGTGCACGATGGAGCAACTCGAGCTCGTCGTGGGGCGCCTCAGCGTTCTGGAAGTGGCCTGGCAAGGGCGACAAATTCCCGTCACTTTCTCCGCGGGGTGGAAGCAGTATCAGCCGGGGGAACGTCCCGATGAAATGCTGGCCCACGCGGATGAGATTCTCTACACGCGAAAACGGGCGAGCAAAAAAGTCAAGGCAACCTCAAATGACAATGACAAAACAGCGTTGGATCCGGATTTGCACCTGGAAGCGAAACAATTGCCGCTCCACGTTTTAGTGGATCTCACCTGCCCCCATTGCCGGAGAACGAATGCCTTCGCGGTGATCCAAGACGCAGGGCCCAGCCGGACTCGGCTCGAAGCAGTGCTTTGCGCTCATTGCAAAAAACCCTGGGAACCTGTCATTCCAGGACTCCTCATGGCCGGGCCGTTTCCGAAATGAATAGCCCGACTGGCGCCCGTTTTCGTGAGACACTGGACGGGCCTACGGCCCAATCCCAATATTGGAGTTGATGTCGGTCGATGCCCGACCAAAAACCACAACCCGTGGCCGTCTGCACGCGCTGCGGAGCCATCTCCTACTCCGCGGAAATGATTAGCGGGCAATGTTCTCAAGTCACCGCCGGAAAGCGCTGCACGGGCGTTATTGGCAGTGTGGCAAAAGTCGACTGGGAGGCATGCCCCGCCTGTCTGGCTACCGGAATTCGCAATGAGAAACCTTGTGGCCAATGTTATGGCGCTGGCTGGCTCTGCGTCCGCAACCGTAAACAATAGGTCCATTGGCGCTTCTTCCTCAACTTGCGGGGCAGACCATTCTGGGAACTAAAGCGTATTAGAATTCGTAAAGATCAAGGTAAGACAAACAGTTGCGTCCAATCGTCAATTTAGGCGAAGCTGGAACTTCCATTTTTGCCGCTGATGGGGGGAGACAGGTTATGAAGCGCATAAGGAATTCTGCACTGTGGTGGATTACCGGAACGATGGGTCTTGCAATGATGGCACTGGTGGGCTCTTCCACTGCCTGGGCGCAGGGTGAAAAGCGCTCGGTGTTCACGGAGCGCGATTTCCATTGGCAGGGACACCTGAAGGCCGGGCAAACACTGGAGGTCATCAATCGAAACGGGGAAATCGAGGCGAGCGCCGCTTCCGGTGATGAAGTGCAAGCCTCAGGAACTTGGAGAGGCGACGGTGACGACCGCGAACCATTTATTGAGGTCGTGGAATACTCGGATGGCGTGACGATTTGTGCCGTGTACGCAAAGGACAAAACGCCGGGGCACTGCCACCGCGGCGGAGTCTCCTCCGAGTCCTCGGGGTGGTGGCACGGGAGCCACGCGAGGATTAACTTTGAGCTCCAAGTTCCAAGGAGCGTGGGCTTCAAGGCACTGACGACCAACGGGAACGTGCTGGGCCATAACCTGACCAGTGTCGTAGAGGCGGCCACGACAAACGGCAACGTGGACGTTTCGACGAGCGAGTGGGCCTCGGCGTCAACAACGAACGGTGGAATCCACGTGTCCATCGGCAACGCGAAATGGAATGGCGAGTTGAAGGTGAGGAGCACAAACGGCAGTGTGGACGTAACGCTTCCTGCTTCCGCGGAATTCAAGCTGGATGCAGCCACGACGAATGGCGGGATTCATACCGATTTTCCAATTACCGTGCAGGGAAGCTTCAATTCGAAGGAGCTTTCAGGGACCGTGGGCGGAGGCGGGCGGGATTTAAGAATCTCCACGACCAACGGCGGAATCAAGCTGATGAAGAGCTGAGGAATAGTCGAACAACTCGCTCACTTCCAACCCTATCGTGGCTTTGTGAATTCGTGGCGGGAGGTGATGCCCTTTCCTTCGGTTAAGGTGAGGGTGGCGCCGGCGGGGACGGCGGAGAGGCGGTCGAACTGGCCGCTGGGCCAGCGGATTTCGATGGAGTCGGCCTTATCACGCTGGCCGAGGCCGAAGGTCAGCACGAGTTCGCTGGCGGAAAGATAGCTTGAGCCGCTGCGGAGCATTTCAGTTTGCGTATCGCCGCCGGCGGTGAGCTTCACGACGCCACCGATACCATCGCGATTGGACTTCGTGCCGATCAACTTGATGCGCAAGCTGCGATTTGCTGCGGCAGCGCCCTGCGCTTCGTTGCGGAACAAGTACACCGGGCCCCCATTGGTCGACAGCAGCAAATCCAGCTTGCCGTCATTGTTGATGTCCGCATACGCCGCGCCACGCCCCACACGGGGGGCCGCAAACGCCGCGTCCATCGATTTCGTCACTTCTTCGAATTTCCCTTCGCCCACATTGCGGAAAAGATGCACTCGCTCCGCATAGCTGACATTGGCTTGCACTTTTTGAATGTCGTCATCGACGTGGCCGTTGGCGATGAGAACGTCCTGCCAGCCGTCGAGGTCGTAGTCAAAAAAGAAGCAGCCGAATCCCAGTGTCAGCAGGGACGCGCGGCCAATTTCCGAGCGCGGCGCTTCATCAACAAAAAGACCCTTGCCTTCGTTGTGATAGAGCGAAACCATCTGGTTCGAGAAATTGGTGATGAGCACACTGGCGTAGCCGGAATGGTCGTAGTCGGCGGCGTCCACGCCCATGCCGGCGCGCGCCACACCGTCTTCGCTGAAAGCCACTCCCGCAACGACCGCCTTCTCGCTGAAGGTGCCGTTGCGATTGTTGCGATAGAGTTTGTTCGGCTGCGTGTCGTTCGAGAACAACAAATCAGGCCAGCCGTCATTGTCGTAATCGAGAACGGCCACGCCCAGCGTTTTCGAAGTCGCGTCACCCAGGCCGGCTTTCTGCGTCACGTCCTCAAACGTGCCGTTTCCCCGGTTGTGCCAAAGTCGCACGGCCGTGCCTTTGTACGATTCCGGCGTGCAATAGGATTTACTCTTTCCATCCAGCGTGCAGTAGAGGTCTGTTTCGGGCGTCCACTGCACATAGTTTGCGACTACTAAATCGAGATGGCCGTCCTTGTCGTAGTCCATCCAGGCAGCGCTGGTACTGAATTCTTTGGGCCCTTGCAATCCCGCTTTCTGCGTCACGTCGGTGAACGTGCCATTGCCATTGTTGTGAAACAGGCGGTTCTGCCCATACGCGGTGACGAAAAGGTCGTCGTAACCGTCGTTGTCGTAATCGCCGACGGCCACGCCCAAGCCATACATCTCGACATCCAATCCGGCTTTGCGCGTCACGTCTGTAAAGGTGCCATCGTGGTTGTTGTGATAGAGCTTCGGCGTCGACTGTTTTTGCTCGTGGCCGGGCCAGTCCATTCCGTTGACCAGGAAAATATCGGGCCAGCCCTCGTTGTCGTAGTCGATGAATGCGACTCCCGGGCCCATGGTTTCAGGGAGATATTTCTTACCGAAGGCGCCATTGTTGTGAACAAAGTGGATTCCGGCCCGTTGCGTGATATCACGGAATTGAATGGAGGAGGACTCAGGCGGAGCGCTGATAGCGGTTTTTTCAACCAGAAGAGACGCCAGTGCGATGACACAAAGAACTGCGAGCGGACGTTTCACTCTTCCTCCGTTTCAGTCGCGGCCCACGCCCAGCGCATCGGCGACGCGATTGATGTAGTTGAACCAGGATGCAATCAGCGTGATTTGCAGGATTCCTCTGTCGTCGAAACCCACGGCACGCAGCTTTTTGTGATCCTCGGGACTGCATTTCGTGGCGTCCCTGGTCAGTTTCACAACGTAGTCCAGCATCGCACGGTCCTGCTCGCTGATCGGCGCGGTGCGGTAATCCTTCTTCAGGGCCGCGACCATCTCTTCATTCAGGGTGACTCGACGCAGAAACTCTGCGTGGGACACGATTCAATAGTGGCACCTGTTGGTGATCGACACCATGGTGGCAATCATCTCGTGCTGGTGCCGCTTCAGCGGCAATTCCGGAGACATCAGCGCACCAAACGTGCTGAACGCGTGATACAGCGCTTCGGGTATCAGCGTGTGGCTCGCAACAATGCCCGCCGTCTCGCCATCATTCGCGGGCTGAACCGGCGTGGCGTATTCGACGGGATACAGCTTTCGCTGCGATTCGACCGCCTCTTTGACGCACTTGTCGTCTTCCATGCGAACGGTTTGGATCCAAGTCATTTCCCCTCGCTGTCCGGCTTGGCGTTTGGAAGCTAATTCCCACCGCCCGGTTTTGCATTTTCTGCCCTGGAAATCTTGGCAGCGATCTTGGGTGCCGCGGATTTTCTTGGCGACGCGGCGTTCAGTGCGACGCTGTAGTGCTCGTGAATGGCCTGGCGTTCGTTGTTGTCATCGGGATGCGCCTGGCGATAGGGACCCGTGATAGCTTGCGCGGACTCGTCGGCTTTGAACCTTAAGTAGCGCGCCTTGTGCTCTTCTGCTTTTTTGTCGTTGCCGAGGCCGTTATAGCAGAGCATCAGATTGTAATGCGCCTGCAGATCTTCGGGGTCGATAGCCAGTGTTTTTTCGAACTCGGCGACAGCATCGGCGTAGCGTTTTTCAAGGAAGAGCACGCGGCCAAGTTCGTTGTGCACGACCCGGTCGCGCGGAAATTGTTCGAGGACGGTTTTCAGGTGCGCCATGGCGCCGTCATAGTCGCCGTCTTCGCGCAGGACTTTTGCGTAGAAGAAATTTGTACGGCCAAGCTTGGGATCTATGGCCAGCGATTTTTCGAGGACTCTGCGTGCCCCTGCGGTGTCGCCTTCCTGCACAAGCACGCGCCCAATGTTGGTCCAGCCATCGGGATTCTGTGGATCGGCTTCGGTAATTTTTTCGAACGCCGCGGCGGCGCCTTTCAGGTCGCCTTGCAGGAAGAGGCCGATTCCGTAATCGTTCCAGCGGGCCCATTCTTCCTTAAGACTGACGGTTTTCGGCTGCGGTGGCAGAGCATTTCTCGGCAGAACGCGCAACGATTTAGTGTCCTCGGCAAGCACGGTAATCGGAAGATTCGGAATCGCTTTGATATTGCCCGACACGATCGAAGTGTCGCCGTTGAAGGCGAACTTGCGATCATCGTAATCAGGTGTCGTTTCTTTGGCATCGCCGCTCACCAGTTTGGTCACATCTTCGGGAACCCCGGCAAAAGAGAACTGCGTGTTGTACCAACTGAATTTGCGGTAGTTCAGCTTCGCGTGCAGGGTGATCTTGTAGCCACAGTTTTCGGGAACGTGCAGACGGTAGTGCACGGTATCGGCAGCACCAGGGGGAATCAAATGCACGTAGACGACGGAGCGCGTAGCCCAAGCATTTCTTTTGTTGATGACGTTGCCGTGCCCATCAATCTGCAGTGAACGGTAAAAATGCGCGCCGGGCTCGACGGGGCCCTTGCCGTTATCCTCGACCCGGCCGCTCCAGAAAATGGTTTGGCCTTTTTCGTCCGTGGCTTGCAATTCCAGCCAAACGTCGAAGGCATCGACAGTACCGCCGGGGAAAAAGTGGCCGACCTTGCGCGTTCGAACGACCACGTCCACGCGAACATCATCGCCGCGGCGCACCGCAGCGTCGGTTCGATCAATGGGCGCCGTGATCGCGCGAAGTTCGCCAGCCGGGCCTTTCGGCAACGAGGCTTCCGACTCCTCTCCAACAGCAAAAGTCGTCGAGAGCTCCTGTTTGCCCAACTCGTTGCGAACCGGCGCCGCGGATTCTTTTCCAGCAGGGGAGACGGCGAAAATATCCACGCTGAGTTGCTTGTCCTGAAGAAAGCTCTTCGCGAATTCGTATTGCGCTTCGTCCCGGTTGGCGGTAGGAACCGCGGTATTCGCGCCGGGGAAACGATGCGAATGTACCAGGCCGTTGATGTTTCCATCATCCTTCGACGGAGTCATTGGCATGTGGCAGTCCGCACAATTCATGGGGCTCTTCGGATAGTAGAACGCGCGCGCGCCCTGGCCGGAAATTCCACTGGCCTGCCAGTTGTCGTATTCATTGAAGCCGCGAATCCAGCGGTAGCGGTTCACCGGAACATCCAAGTGCACTTTGTGACAGGAAGAACAGAACTCCGCCGTTTCCGTGCGCATAAAGGGCTTAAGGAAAGTGCGGCGATGCGGTTCCGGGTTCAGGCGCACGACAAAATCATGGAGCTTGCGCACGATTGGATTTTCGCTGGCCGCCAATTCATGGAGCTTCGGATACTCCAGGAAAAAGTCGCCCTGGCCCATGGTGCTCTTCACTTCCACGATGCTGTGGCACATCAGGCAGCCAAGGCCGGCACGCGCTTCAGGGCGATTCACAATTTGCTTGATCGGCGTGTCAAACAGACCGCTGTAGAGCAGCGCAGGATCGTGACAACCGGCGCACCATTTTGAGGAGCGCACGCCCGCGACGTCCTGCATGTACTCGATGCTCTTGCGATACCACTGATTGTTGAATGAAGAAAAGTGGTGCATCGAGCTGTTCCATTGCGCACAAATGTCGGCATGGCAGCGCTGGCAGGCGTCCGATTTCATGAAGTATTGCGAAGGAATGTTGACGTCGTGCTTGGTCTGCGCGGAGCTGGGGAAGAATTTCCCGCCAGAACCATCGCCTTCGCGGTCCATCGAGTCAGGCGGCAACAACGGATTGATGATGCGATTGGCTCGCGCATCGCGCCAACCGATTTCGCGTGTCCACCACAATCCTGCAGAGGTCGCAAATACCACGAGGACAAGCCCCGCAAATCGCAATGCCTGGCTGGCGAAGGTTTGTCCCAGCCACCCTTTGGAGTGGAGCCAATCCGCCAGAAGCAACAGAGTTCCGGCCACACACAAGACAACGTGCGCGTACAGCCAATTCCAGAGATGATGCGGAGTTCCGATCTTGATCAGAGCCATCCCGAGAAGGGTTCCAGCAGCAAGGAGCATCCACCCCATGCGAGCGACAGTGGTTCCGGTCCAAAGCAAGGAAACTAGAAAAACCAGAAGCAACAAAAAGACGAGGATTCCAATGGCGACGTGAAGCAGATCGGCAACCGCGTAGGTGACGGTGGCGGAGGGGAATCCGTACAAATAGGCCGCGCTTAGAGCGAGAAGAACAAGGCCACCGGACAACCAGCGCTTGGACGACTCAATGCGCATCAAAGACCTCTTCCGAACGATCACGCGCTAGAAAAAAAGCGACCGGACGTCTGAGATCCATCCGGTCGCGATTCAGTTTGGGGTGCCCCGAAGCAAGCCAAGGTATGGCCGAGCTGGAGGCGATGCTGCTAGTGGGCATAGTTATATTTTTCCGGCGCGAAGCAAGCAATACTTTGAAAGCATTAGAAGCCGCAAAATCATGCAAAACAATTAAATTAGCGGCAATAATAGAAAAGGATTAGGAATCTAGAGCGGCTCTATACCCCTTCCTTCCAAGCACTTATAGGCTTTTGTCGTTTTAAGATTTTTGTATTCTTCGGTACGCCCGCTGGGCCACTGGATGACCACGCGGTCAATCCTGTCGCGCTTTGCCAGTCCGAAGGTCAAGGGCAGCTCGGATTGAGAAAGATAACTCGATCCGCCACGCACCAGTCGTGACTGGTGAAGGTCGCCGGCGAAAATCTGTACGCTGGCCCCGATCGCATCGCGATTGGACTGCGTCCCCTGCAATTCGAATCGTACGCTGCGGTTGCCAGCCAGTTGCTCGTTGCGAAAAAGAGCGGCCGGACCGTTGTTCGTGGTCAGAAGAATATCGAGACCTCCGTCGCGGTCAAAATCGGCATAAGCCAGCCCGCGACCCACCCGAGGCTTCTCAAACTCCCCGCCAACTTCTGCCGCCACCTCGCGAAATCTTCCGCTTCCCTGATTCAGAAAAAGCTGTGGTGGCTGTGCATAGCCTACATTTCCGCGAATGTTTCGCACGGTCTCGTCAATGTGTCCATTGGCAACGGCGAGATCGAGCGCGCCGTCCAAATCCACATCGAGAAATATGCAACCGAAGCCGAGAGTGCTTTTGGATGCGCCGCCAATTCCTGCTGCCGTGGCAACGTCATCGTAAACACCTGCCTTTACGGAGTGATACAAGCCGATCATCTCGTTGTCGAAATTGGTGATGGCAATTCCGGGTTGGCCAGAGTTGTCGAAATCTCCGACGTCCACGCCCATGCCGGCGCGCGCTTTGCCTTCTGTGCTGAACGCCAGGCCAGCTTCCACGGCCACATCCTTGAACTTGCCGTTGTGGAGGTTGCGATAGAGTTTGTTCGGTTGCGTGTCGTTAGCGACGAGCAAGTCCGGCCAGCCATCCTGGTCATAGTCGAGCATGGCCACACCCAGGGACTTTGAGCTGCTGTCGAAGACACCGCTGGTGGCGGTTACATCTTCGAACGTGCCGTTGCCGCGGTTGTGAAACAGCCAGCAGGTATCGCCGCGATACGCTTCCGGGGTGCAGTACGACTTGTGAGTGCCGTCGAGACTGCAAAAAACATCATGCTCCGGCGACCAGCGAACATAGTTGCAAACGAAGAGATCGAGATAGCCGTCGCGGTCATAGTCAAACCACAGCGCAGAAGTACTCAGCCCCTGGCGGCCAAAGAGACCGCTCGAGCGCGTGGCGTCTACAAAAGTGCCCTTGCCGGTGTTGTGGAAGAGACGGCTCTGGCCAACACACGAAATGAAAATGTCAGGAAAGCCATCATTGTTGTAATCGCCGACGGCTACGCCCATTCCGTACATTTCGATGTCGAGTCCCGCGCTTTTGGTGACGTCCGTGAAGGCGCCGTTGCGATTGTTGCGGTAGAGGCGCAGCGTGGAGCGCCGGCGCTTGTGGCCGGGCCAGTCCATCCCGTTGATGAGCAAAATGTCCTGCCAGCCGTCCGCGTCGTAATCCAGAAACGCACAACCGGAACCGAGCGTTTCCGGAAGCAGTTTTCCGCCGTAAGCGCCAGAATTGTGCTGAAACTGAATTCCTGCCGCTGCGGTGACGTCGGTGAGGCGAAACCCCAAGTTCGAAGGGGGACTTGCCACGATGCGAGAAGCTACAACTGCCGCCAGACCCGAGCCCAAAGTCGCGAAGAGAAAATCGCGCCGGTTCAAGGCAGGTTCACCAGACCGTTGCGAATTGCGTACACGACGAGTTCCGCGGTTTTGTGAATGCCCAGCGTATCCATGATGTTGGCGCGATGGACTGCCACAGTGTTGGCGCTAAGATTCAAGTCCGAAGCAATTTCTTTGTTCGACTTGCCTGCTACAATTTGCTGGAGAATCTGCAGTTCCCGTGGGGTCAGACTGCCGCCGCGTTCACCCTTGAGCGCTTCTTTGCGAGAAACCTGGGGGTCGAGAACGGTCATCCCGGCGGCGATGCTTTTGACCGCGCTGACCAGGTCGAGGTCCATGGCGTTTTTCAACACGTAGCCGCGCGCGCCGGCCTGGAGCGCCTGACTGACCAGCGTCTCCTCCGAATGCATGCTCAGCATCAAAATTCCCGCTTCCGGATATATTTCGAGTATTTTTCGTGTCGCTTCGATTCCGTTCAATTCGGGCATGGCGCAATCCATGACGATGACGCGCGGTTTCAGCTCCGCCGCCAAGCGCACGGCTTCCAGGCCGTCGCTTGCTTCCCCAACCACCGAGATTCCCGGATCGTCCTCCAACATGCGGCGGAACCCGCGTCGAACCAGCGCGTGATCGTCCGCCAGGAGGACGGTTATTTTATGCGGCATGACTTTCCACTTTCTCCCGAGGAATTTGCAGACGGACTTGCGTGCCACCTTGCTGGCGGGGAGTAACGGTCAGCTTCCCACCGATGATCTCCGCGCGCTCGCGCATGGCAACCAATCCAATTCCTCGTTGCATTTTCTCCGCGACGAAACCCGAGCCGTGGTCCTCCACTTCAAGCTCCACCGAATTTCCCGCGTATTTTAGGCGAACCCACGCCTCGCGGGCACCAGAGTGGCGGCTGACATTATTCAACGCCTCCTGCAGCACACGGTAGATGTGCACGCCTGCGCTCGCTTCAACAGAGAACGGCTTGCCGCTCTTTTCGTAATGCAACTCGATGCCCGCCTGCCTGCCCACCGTGGGAATATACCAGTCCAGAGTGCTTTCGAGCCCAGCTTCTTCCAGCAAAACAGGATGCAGCGCCTGCGACAGCGTTCGAATGTTATTCAGCGTGCATTGAGCGATTTCCTGCACTTCTTTCAGGTCTGCGTAAAGAGGCGTCCTTTCGCCGGCCTGTTTGCCGGCTCGCCGGAGCATCGAGCCAATGGCGGTGAGCACTTGTCCAAATTCGTCGTGAAGCTCGCGCGAAATGTGCCGCAGCGTGGATTCCTGCGTAGAAATCAGCTTTTGTGCCAGGTCGCTGCGCTGCTCGGAAAGTTCAGCGAGGCGCGCAAAGATTTGCCGGTTGCTGCGAATGAGGTACAAGCTGGTGAGCACAATGGCAATCAAGGTTGCCGCAAGAAACAGATACAGCTGCCGCTGCACGCCGTCGTAAATCTTCGCAATGCTGGCGGCGGCTTGTTCTTCGCCTTCGTTATTCTCGACCAGCAGGCGTGAGACTGCCCCGCTGAGCGCTTGTTCGCGTGCCTGGAGCGACAAACGGATCTGGTCGCGCGCTTCGGGCTCTTTTCCGCTCTGTGCAAGCGCGAACATACGGTTGACGGCGTCCCAGAATTGGGCAACCGACTGCGTCAGAAATTTACGTTGGTCCGGCGTGCGGCTGGCGACGGCCAGCCCTTCTTCGAGCTTGAGGGCTGCGTCCAAGTCTTGTTGCATCCGTTCGAACTGGGCGGTCCATGCCGTCAGCGGATAGCGCTCGGTGGTGTCCAGCATGTCGCGCATAGCCAGCGCCACCGAATTGAGATCATTCTGAATCCGAAGCAGCTGAAGGGAGTCCTTGCGGTTGCGATCCACCATTTCGCTCTGCAGCTTGCGTAGGCCTGCCAGTTGCACGGTGATGTAAGAAGCGTAAGCCACGACCGCGGCCAGCGTGATGACCAGGCCGAAGAGAAGCCGATTTGTGGGTGAGCGGTGAGAAATTGCGGCCTTTTGCACGAGCTAAGAATACCTCAGGCCGTGGCTTGATTTCGCCGCGACGAGCAGAATCATACGTCGATCAGATTCAGACGCGAGTCCCCGGGCGCAGTACGGCGATTACGGCCAACATCACCGCGCAGCCAGCCAGCGGTACCAGAAGTCCAATGCGCAGACTGCCTGAGTACCGCGAGACTACGCCCACAAGCGGCGGCACAAAGGCGCTCCCCAGCGCCGCAAGGGCAAACATCACGCCGCCTACCTTTCGCGCGCGGGTACCATACCATTTGGAAAGCCAAGCAATCAGAATGGGAAAAATACTTGCGAGACCGAGTCCGGCAAGGAAAGCTCCACCGAACAACGTCACGAGAGAATGTCCCGCAAGGAAGATAGTCTCCCCTGTCGCCGCAAGAAGCAGTCCTGCGACAGCGACCGTAACTTCTTTCAGGTGAAGAAGGATGGCCGCCGCTGCTCCTCGCCCGCCGAGCAACCCGGCGAAGAAGAACATAGGAGCTAATGCCCAGGTGTTGGTGCTCCAGGCCATCCCCCTTTGCGCATGCGCGGGGGCCCAAGAGGAGGTCCCTACTTCCGTTCCAACGTACACAAAAAAGAGAATCCCAAGCAGGGCTGCGAGTCCAGTTCCGGCAAGCTTTTGGTTTGCAGACTCAGAGGCGGACTTCTCTTCGTGCGGAGGCTTTCCAAACGGCATAGCTAGAAGAACCATCGCGAGGGCAGCAGCGAACGCTCCGACAACATAGAGAAGAAGCGTGATATGCGACGTGCGCATTGCCAGCATGGCGAGAGGGGAAGAAGCGATGGCTCCAGCGCCCCAGGCGAGATTCATAATGCTTAAGGCGGAGGCGCGCCGCGCTCCATACGATTCACCCACCCATAAGTTCGTGCCGGGCGTTGCAAAGCCATAGCCCAGCCCGTAGATGCCGCTGGCTGCAAGGGCCAGCACAAATGTGGGAGCGTTCAGCAAAGCAAAGCCAAGCCCAAGTAAGGTGATGCCGAGCGTAATGGCGGGTTTGAATCCCCTCGACGAGATCAGTGCGCTGGAAGCCAGCACGCCCACGAACGAACCCGAAAATTGAACGAACAAAAAAAGGCCGGCGCGGCTGTCGCTCAATCCCCATTTGGCCTCGAACATTGGAAGGAGGGGGCCAATCAGAGAGATCACAATCCCGTTGACGACAAAGCCTGCACAGAGCAAATAAAAAATCACGCTCTGCGAAGATGGCGAGGTGACTTCCAGAGTTTGCGTTTTCGAAGACATCATGGCATTTTGCCGGAGCCGGGCATTTCGCGCAACGACACTCGATAATGCGCGAGGGAGTGGAAGCGTAAGCAAATGATTGAGGTAGGACTGATTGGATTCGGGCTGGCGGGAAGAGCGTTTCACGCGCCGGTGATTCGCGCTGTCCCTGGCATGCATCTGGCCGCGATTCTGCAGCGCACCGGAAACGAAGCGGCGGAAAAATATCCGGACGTCCGCATCGTGCGTAATCTGGACGAACTGCTGGCGATTCGTGAGATTCAGTTGGTGGTAATCGCTACGCCAAATGACACGCATTATTCCTTCGCACGGCAATGCCTCGCAGCAGGGCGCGACGTGGTCGTGGACAAACCGTTCACGACCACTGTAGAGGAGGCCGAGTCTCTGGTGCAGTTCGCAAAAGAAAATGGCCGGCTGATTACGGTGTACCAGAATCGTCGTTACGATGGGGATTTCCAAGCCCTTCGAAAACTGGTGGCGGAAGGAACATTAGGGCGCATCGTGCGATTCGAAACGCATTACGACCGGTATCGCCCGCAATTGAAGCCAGGTGCGTGGCGCGAGACAACCCGGCCAGGCAGCGGCATTCTGTTCGACCTCGCCCCGCACCTCATTGATCACGCGCTCGTTTTGTTCGGACTACCGGAAGCGGTGACCGCCGACGTGCGCATCGAACGGGAAAACACCGTGGCGGACGACGCGTTCGACATCATGCTTCATTATCCAGGCGCCTTGCGCGCGGTACTGAGGTCAAGCATCCTAGCTGCTGCGCCGCGGCCGCGTTTCGTCTTGTTCGGAACTCAAGGTAGTTTCGTCAAGCAGAGCGTCGACCCGCAGGAGAATAACCTGCGTCACGGCAACATTCCAGCGAGTGGGCCTTGGGGCGCGGAGCCGGAAGAAAATTGGGGGCTACTGACGGTTCCCGATGGAGAGAAATTTAAGCAGCGGCGCATCCCTTCCGAGCAATGTGATTTTCGCGATTACTACGCAAACGTGCGCGATGCGCTTCTAGGAAAAGCTGCGCCTGCTGTTACGACAGAATGGGCGGTGAACGTGATGCGGCTGCTGGAAATAGCGCGAGAGAGCAGCGAGCGGCGCTGCACGATTCCCTGGAAATGACTTCTGCAATCAGCGCACAGACAGCGTGACGTCGAACTTTGCGTTGCAGTTGTCCGAGGGATCCTCGGTGACGGTCTTCTCCACCGTGCCGCTTTTGATTGAAAACTCGAGCGGCCTCTTGGGGAGATTGGGCAAACCGGTGACGCTGGCCTTGCCGTCGCTATTGGTGCCCACTTCGAGCTCCGTCTTTCGCTTGCTGAGGAATCCGTACTTGATGAGGACGTGAATCTTGGCGTTATAGATAGGTTTGTCGGAGCCGTCTTTTACGGTGAAATCCGCACGACAAGAGCCGAGACCGCCGTCCACAACAGGAATTTGCGGCGCTTGGGCGGCGAGCAAGCCACCACGCAGGAAGAGAAAAAGCACAGCGCCAATAAATCGAACGGACGAGACTTCGCCGAGCCACATTTTGTTGTGTCTCCCTCCCAAAAACCATACCCCCGCCGAAGCATGGTTGCAAATCTGCGTTTGAAGGAAACTTTGCGCGTGTGGCGTTTGCAGTAATGCGCCCGCGTTCGCGTATAATCGGGCGTTGTTACGGCAGGAAGGAGCAGGGCGCCTCTTTATGACCATTGAACTGGCCCCGTCGATACTCTCCGCGAACTTCGCGCGCCTCGCCGAAGATGCAAAAGCCGCCCTTGAAGGCGGCGGCACGGTGCTGCACCTTGACGTGATGGACGGTCATTTCGTGCCAAACATCACGATTGGGCCGCCGGTGGTGGCCTCGCTGAGAAGAGCGCTTCCGGACGCAATTTTTGATTGCCACTTAATGATCGAAAATCCCGACAATTACATTCCGGCCTTTGCAGAAGCCGGCGCAAATTGGATTTCGGTACACCAGGAAGCATGCGTGCACCTTCATCGCACGCTGCAACTGATTGAATCCCACGGTTGCAAACCGGCGGTGGTCCTCAATCCCGCAACGCCGGTTCACACGCTGGACGAAGTGTTGGACCTAGTGCACCACGTCCTGGTGATGAGCGTGAACCCCGGCTTCGGCGCGCAGCGTTTCATTCGCGAATCACTCAACAAGATCAAGACGCTTGCGGAAGTCCGTGAATCGTTAGGCTTGTCGTTCCGCATCGAAGTGGATGGCGGCGTGGCGCTGGATACGGTAGAGGACATTGTCCGCGCAGGGGCCGAGTTGCTTGTCGCGGGAAATGCCGTCTTTGCCCGCGGGGACATTCGCGAGAACGCGAAGAAACTCCTGGGCGCTGCCCGCGCGGCCATGTTCACACGCGCATGAAATATCCCTCTTAACGGCCAGGCCCTTAGACCGCGGCAGCTGACTGACTCTTTTGAACGAAGATGGGTGGCTCGTCAGCGCTAGGCCCCCAGCTTGCCGGAACTGCAACATTGAGCAACCGCAAATACACGCTGAACTGGCCGCGATGCTGATACCAATGGCTGAACATGACGTCGCGCAGAAACTCAGCGCGAGGTTGAGCGAGAACTTCTCGCTCTTTGGCAAACATTCGCCATGTTTCCTTCATCCTGGCGTCATCGAGTTTTGGCAGCAGGTCGCGAACCGTGGCGACACTGTCGTCGAGGGTCTTGAGAATTTCCTGACGGCTGGCTGGCTGAGGGAAGTTGGCAAAGTCGGGCGCCTGCGCGGGATTTTTCTGCACGAAGCGAATGACTCCGCCGGGCACGAACGCAAGATGGTAGGCAAGCTGTCCGGCAGACATGGACTTTTCGTGCGGCTTCCATGTCAGTTTGTCTTCCGGCAAACGTTCCAGAAATCTCCGCGTGATGGCGGCCTGCGTTTCAAACTCCGCGAGCAAAGATTGTGCGATAGTCATGGTGATTCTCCTTTTCTTTCTGAAATAGACCTGTTCTGAAATCGAAAGTCTTATTGAATCGAAGCGGACTTGGAGCGGCCTGCTTCCACGCGCTTGCGGACGTTTTCGTGAATGTAGGCCCAGCCTTTGACGACGCCGGCCCGGTGCTCGTCCGTTATCAAGCCGAAGCCCGAGTGACGGAACTGGATCAAAGTGACGCCCTTCTCTTCCGTGAGCCGGTATTGCACGTTGTTCGAGACCGGATAGGACATGAAGAGAGGACCCGCGATTTCCAAGAGGGTCGGTTTCTTGATGGCTTGCACCACGCCCCAGAAATGCCCGTTGCCTTCGCCAAGATCGCGGAACCAACGCCCTCCGGGCCAGGGCTCGAGCTTCATGGGCATCGGCGTGCCGTCGGTCATTTCGCTGCGGGGCCCGAGCTGCTCGAGCAACGCCTGGAATGTCGCGTCAAGCGGCGCGCGAACGCGAATTACCTCGTTCACAGTCAACGACAAGCTTTCAATTCCCGGAAGAGTCAGGGTCATTTTTTTCTCCTTTGTGTGAATGTTGATTCTGTTCTGAGTTGCGAACTTCTTTGGCCTCGGCGCGCTCCTTGACGCGGCTCAGTTGGTGGCGCCAAAAGCGCTCGAAGGTGCTGGTCCACTCATAGAGCGGCCGGATCGCTTCCGCGTTGGTGCGATACAGCATGCGGCGGCCCTCGCGACGCGCATTAACGAGGCCGACTTCGCGGAGCACGCGGAGGTGCTTCGAGACGGAAGGCTGCTCGAGATTCAAGTAGTCCACGATTTCCCCAACAGGCCGTTCGTGCAGCGCAAGAAAGCTGAGAATTTCGCGGCGGCGCGGTTCGGCGACGGCGTTGAAAGCGTCTGATGTTGTGGCGGCTCGCGGCACGAAAAGATAATACATTCCCATATAGGAATATGTCAAGCAAAAAGCGAATCATAATTTGTAATTCGCAATTCGCGAGTTAAGCGACTGTAACTTCAGGACTTAGGTAGACGTCCTGAATAACATTCAGGAGCTGCACGCCCTCTTTCATTGGCCGCTGGAACGCCTTGCGGCCGGAGATGAGCCCGGTGCCTCCGGCGCGCTTGTTGATGACCGCTGTGGCTACTGCTTCCTCGAAGTCATTCGCGCCGGAAGCGCCGCCGCTATTGATCAATCCCGCTCGTCCCATGTAACAATTCGCGACCTGGTACCGGCACAGATCAATCGGATGATCGCTCGTCAGGTCGGAATAGATGCGCTTGTCAAACTTGCCGTAGCTCGCGCCATTCGAATTCAGCGCCAAATAGCCGCCGTTATTTTCCGGTAGCTTCTGTTTGATGATGTCCGCCTCAATGGTCACGCCAAGATGGTTCGCCTGCCCGGTGAGGTCGGCAGAAACGTGATAGTCCTTGTCCTTCTTAAAAGCATTGTTGCGTAGATAGCACCACAGCACAGTGGCCATGCCCAGTTCATGCGAGTGCGCAAAGGCTTGCGAGATCTCCACAATCTGGCGAGTACTTTGATCGGAACCAAAATAAATGGTCGCGCCGACTGCCGCTGCTCCCATGTCATAAGCTTGCCGCACCGTT
>QHYL01000721.1 GCA_003224105.1 Acidobacteriota bacterium
CATTCTTCTTCAGCGCGAAATGGAAATCGGCCCTAAGGAAACCGCTCCCGAGCTAGGCGCGCGAATGTCCGAAGCGGGTGCGCCTCTTATGGAGGAAACGCTGCGCGGTCTAACTGCAGGCACAGTTGTTCCACGTCCCCAGAGTCATGCCGAAGCCACCATCGCGCCTATTCTAAAAAAAAAGGACGGCCGCATCGACTGGAACCGCCCGGCGCAAGAAATTCACAACCGCATGCGTGTTTTCGCTCCTTGGCCAGGGGCTTACTCAACCTTTCGGGGCCAAACCTGCCACCTCTGGGCCGAAACCGCCCTTGATCCAAATTCCCTTCCCGCCGGATTGTTGGATAGCCCGTCATTCGCCGCGGCTCGCTCCGCGCCCGGCACTCTGATTGGCGTAAAGAACGACTGGTTCATCTCCTGCGGCAACGCAACTCTTTTGCACCTGCAATCCGTCAAAATGGAAGGCCGCAAGCAAATCAGCGCCTCCGAATTCGCCAACGGCGCCCGCCTGAAATCAAGCGAACGCTTTGGTGATTAGCGGCCACCGGTTTACAATGATTTTCCTGGAGACTGGATCGCCCCAGCAGGAAGCAGTTCATGCACGAATTTGGCATTTCTCATTGGGTAGCAATCCTCGCGATCGTCCTCATACTGTGGTTCGGGAGGGAGATTCGTGAGGTTCTTCGCCACCTTGTCGAAGGCCCTCGCGGAGGCCCGCCAACGCATCCGGTTCCGGTTACCGGGCGGATAGAAACCTCACGTCGCTCAAAGAGCCCCGAAGAAATACCCAAACCCTGATCATCCACAAGCCACAGCCCGGCTGATTTCCGGCAAGTATTTTCTCTGCCCTGATCTTCAAACTTGAAGAGGCGCGTGAAAATCAGGGCGGCAGAATTCGCGAAAGCATCAGCTCAAGCCCAGCGAACGGTTCGGAACCACCTGATTTTTCATGGGGACAATTACAGCCTTGAGTTTCTTCACCAGATGGTCTTAACCAGCTTGGACTTGCGGATCTCGCGGTCGGCCGTCAGCAGTGCCAGCCCCTCAACGAGGGCCGTCGCTCCGATAATGCGGTCGGCCGGATCCTTGGGATAATTCGCAGGAAGTGCTACGGTCTGCACGCAAGCGCGCCCGGTAATTGGCAGCACGAGGAAGCGAGCCTCCAACTCCTGCAGTAAAGCCTCCAGCGTGATCGTTAATTGAAGACGGCCTTTGTTGGCCATCGTCGCCAATTCCAAAAGCGTGATCCCGGAGATGGCAAGAGCCCCTCTGTTTTTCCGCTCCTCTTCAATTGCAGCCCTGGCTTTGCTTGACAGCTTATGTGGGTCGGAACTAAGCCAAAGAACGACATGCGTATCGAGCAAAATCACGCGAGGTCGCCCCATTCTTCAAGCGTCAATGCCGGAGCAACAACGTCCCCGACGATTTTTACTTTTCCCTTCAGGAAACCGAAGATGTCATCGTCGTCAGGCTCAACGGGGACAAGTTTTGCCACCGGTTTGCCGCGTTTGGTGATGACAATCGTCACCCGCTTTGCTTTCACCTCGTCCATGATCGCCAGGCAATTCGCCTTGAACGCTCCCGCGCCAATTTTCTTCATTCTTTTCACCTCTGTGTCTATGGTCATTATACCATGGTCATATCGGTGTCGGCTACACTTTTTTAGCATTTTCCACTGGGTGGTCGTCCTGGCAATCATCCTTTTGCTGGGTTTCGGCAGGAAGATTCGTCCCCGCAAAGGCCCACCCACTCATCCCGTCCCCGCAACCGGTCCCATAGAGACTTCTCGCCGCCCGAAAAACACGGAAGCAGTTCCCAAGCCCTAGTCGGTTGTGAGCACATTGCGAGACACACCTGATTTGCGCGCGTCCAAACACTGAGGCATACTCGGTTTCTGCCTGATATCTGGTGAATAGCAGGATTGACTTACCGTTTGATTGGCCGTGGCAAGGGGAGTCCATTCTTCATGCATATTTCTATCGCTTCAAAACATCGCGGACGCAGACACCCCCGTGGATTTGAACCGCTGCGCATTGCCGTTGCGGGCCTCCTCGCGGCGCAACTCGCGTTCCTGCCCCTTGCAACCGCATCCGGCGATAAGCCTGCCTCCGCGCTGGCGCCGGTATCGACCAACGATCCCGTCTTAAGAGCCATGCAAACGGAACT
>QHYL01000226.1 GCA_003224105.1 Acidobacteriota bacterium
GAGATCGTACAAGTCCACTTCTTGAATAAGACCTTTACCTCGGTAATGGCGCACATTGCGCAAGGAGCCGCGCTCCGTCGCGCCATTGGCGGAGAACAAGGCGTTGAGTGGAGTCGAGAGCGAACTAATGTCATAGGCGCCGGGATTTTGAACATCTCCTACTACATAAATTCTCACCGTACGCAGCCGCGTAAGAGAAACATCTGCCGAAACATCGCGGAACTGCGTGCGCAAAGCCTGTTGGATGGTTTGCTGCGCCTCAGCCAGCGACTTTCCACTAATGAGCACAGGACCCACCAGTGGCAGGGGCACCCGCCCTTCTCGGTCCACATTGCGATTCAACCGCTGCGAGACGTTTCCCCAGAGGCTTATGGTCACTCCATCTCCGGGACCAACGACATAATCAGGACCAACTGGCAGGTCCATGGGAAGGAGATCGGAAATATGGCCGTTGTTATCAAAGACGCTCTGGCCGAAACGCTGCAAATTTTCCGCCTTCGGCGAAACCTGCGCGTAAATATCGTAGAGAGAAGGAATGTTGGAATAAGGATTAGTGACACGCACAACCCGTGGTCGACCAAAATCCGCTCTTATCGATTGCAGACTCCCTTGGCCGAGGCTTGAGGAGGCCATTCCCTGTCGCAGAGCTTGTTGGATTGGCATGTCCTGCGGGCTATTTCCTGCCGACAGACGGTCCTTGAGCGCCTGCAAGTCCATACCAGCCAGCGGAGAGGGCGTTCCCGGACTCACACCCATTAGACCAAACGCATTCATATGTCGGGCTGGCTGGTCGCTGTCCTCCGAATCTGCACCGTTCAGCGAAGAAAGCAACGAGCCTGCGTTCTGACCGGAGAAAGAAGCGCGCCCGGTGCCGGACCCGGCGCCCGTCTGAAGCAGTTGCGGAGACCCTAGCGTCTGCTGCAGCTGAGGATTAGCGGGAGTTGGCGGAATTGCCGGAGCACTGCCCGGGCTAACTACAGGATTTGAGTACGGCGAAGAAGAAGGCCCGTATGCGGGATTTGCGTAAGGAAGGTTCAGGTATTGGCCGTTCGGGGGAAGCGCACAAGCGTTTGAGGAAGAATCTTGATTTGGCACAGTGCAAGGGGAGAGTGCGCTTAACTGGTTGCCTCCCGCCCCGGATTGATCTGCCTGTAGCGGCGTGACCCTCGGTTGCTCCGCCGAGCAACCCTCGTCCAAATCAGGATCGCAGGCCTGGCCCGGCAGCGGCCCTCCTCCAGTCGCTGCCACCTGCCCCGTTTGCAACAGTTGATTGGTGCGGGCTTGGAGAAGTAAGTCCTGCTGCCTCGCGAGATCCGAGTCTGGGTTTACCTTCGGCACCAAATATCCGTAGCGCTGTAACAAGCGCGTCGCCACAGAGCGGAATTTTGCATCCTCTTCGAGGCGATCCAGAATGGCGGTATCTGTCAAATCATTGTCGGTCACCATCTGGCCTTGGTCGGTCGCGTTCTTGGCCACCCATCGTTTCAGTTCAACGATTAACCCCGGATTCTTTTTCAAAACTTCTCGGATCTCCTTCGGGGAGGCGGCGACGCGCCCGAAGTTTTCCTGGGCCAAATCGGACTGCCGGGCGGGAAGGATTCTGAGATCCTTTTGTTGATTCTGTGCGAGCGCCGCAGGGCAAACCGCGAAGACCACAACGGGTAGAAGCCACGCAATTCTCCTTCGCCTGGAAGGCCTTGGTTTCAATGGAACTGGTTGGCTCTTTTTGCTGCTACTCACATCACCCTCCTCGGTACTTCAACCCCGCCACGCAATGTCTTCAAGATTGCTGTTTCTGAGTTTTCTAAGGGGGCCGAGCGGATATCCAGATTCGCCCAGTAAAAAACGCTACTTTGGTCATTGTCAGCGACCGCGAGGATTTTCATTTCCGGGTGTCGCCGAAGTAGTGCTTCACAGAGAGGAGGGCGGGCATCTACTTTGTCCAAGCCTAAGATCAAGAACTCGGGTTGAGTCTGATCGATCAGCGTCCCAATATTGTCGTAATCGGGCTCTCTGACTTCGCCCACAACTTCTATATCTGGCTCATCGGCGAAAAACTCCAGGATCAGTTCCCGCAGGAAACGTGGGCGATTCGCCACGAGGACCCGGATCCTCTTATTCATTTGGCACCTCTTAATGGGCGAGTATCGACAATGCGTCGTTAACTTGTAAGGTTCAAATCGGAGTGGAAATTCATCGGCGCGGAAGTACGCAGCAAGTACTCATTGGGGCTAAAGCCAGGTTAGATCTAATTTGAGAGCAAGCCAGGATGGACTAACGCGGTGGTGTCAATTATCATTCAACGCCTCAGCCCTCTGAATGGCAGTTGAATACCTAACAGGAAATTCGGGTAAACACCTGATTCTTACCTCGCATACCCGAACATAAGTTGAGCGACCGAAAGAGGTTCCCTACCTAGCCATGCACGCGAAAGACGAAAGCATCCGTCCGGAGAAACGCGCATGTCAAAACCAGTTCAGGATTCGCTGAAGACCGAGGTTCAGGCTTGTCAAGATAGACCCATAAGTAAAATGTCGCCGGAGACCCTGACGGAATCAGGCTCCCAGCAAATCCACTCGGAATCGAATCGAACCAGGAAAACAACGGCCGTTTTCGTGCTGGCGGATAATCGTTTAGTTCGAGAATCGCTATATCGCCTATTGCGCAAGAAAACGGACTTTTCCGTTGTCAGCCAATGTGGTTACACAGAATCCGTAGTGCAGCAAGTTGAGTCTACTCGCTGCGACGTTTTGTTGTTGGACGAGACAGCGCGAATGAATTCCGGCCCAAGGTTCGTTGAAAAAATGCTCCAGGCAGTTCGCGGGCTGAAAATCATCTTCCTGGGCGTCGAGAACAGCGAAGACGATTTCTTGAGCGCGGTGCGCTCGGGAGTCGTTGGCTACCTGCACAGAGAGGCCTCTGCGAATGACATCGTCGCGGCAATTCGCGCGGTGACCAGAGGTGAAGCGGTGTGTCCTCCTCATCTCACTCTGCTGCTCTTGCGTTATGTAAACAGGCTCGCGAAAAGCGCACCGATTTACCGCCTTAGAGCAGATCTTGGGTTGACGCGCCGGCAGCAACAACTCCTTGCTCTTGTCGAAAAAGGCTGGACGAATAAGGAAATTGCCAATAGCTTGAATCTTTCGGAACAAACAGTGAAGAACCATATCCACCGAATTCTCCGTCAGGTTCATGCAGAAGACCGGTACGAAGCGGTTGAAGCCCTCAGAATATCCGGGCCCCTCTCGTAGACCTGGTTTGCATAGTTGAACTGCTCAGAAGCACATGCGTACCAAAAGCGTGTCTTACGCACAAGCCCTGACCCCAGCCGAGCGAGCGGCACACCGGAAGGTGGTTGAGATGATGCAACCAGTCGAAAAGACTACTGTGGGAGCCTCAGTTGTTCCTTTGTGTTCCCACGCTGAAAGGTCAGCTTTCGTAAATGATTGATTTTATGGAGCGGCCTATCGGAATCGAACCGACACCTGAACCTTGGCAAGGTTCCGTACTACCACTATACTAAGGCCGCTGTGAATACCTTCTTTTTATAACACGCCTGAGGGAACAGCTACAAGCCCGCGCCGTGCCCCGCCGTGAATGTGCTACTGCCAAACGCGAAGTGATCAGGAAACCTGCGTAACACGCGCAGTCTTTACCACGGGGGACCGGCGCTGGCGCTCGGCGAAGCGCGTCGCTTTATCTTTGTCGGTGTACACGCGGCCGAACTTCTCGCCATCGGCGTAGTAAACACTCACAAGCCAATGGTGATGCTTGCGGCGGCGGTCCCTGGTGAAGGAATCCTTATCTTTATTCGAAACGTCTTTTGTCACTTTGCGCGTCCCTCTCTTTGAAGGATGTGCACGGCACTATCTCAAGGAACCAGTCGCCGCGCAAGTACCGATGGAGATACTAACACGCCACCTATTACACCAAAAAACGGGCGGAGGGGAAACGGAAAATGTGATTACCTCTAAAATAACAAGAACCGCGGATAAGTTATTAGATGCTCTTGCGCCTGCATGGGTTTTGCGCAAACTGACATGAACAAGGCCACAAAAACCGCAGGCGGGCCTTTTTGCCCGGAAAAGCTGCATTTTCGTGGCTTGGTGAATGGGGCTAAGGCCAATTTGTCTATCTGTTATCCATCTGCAGGACGAACAAATTGTTGTGACCCATGAAACATTTTCCGGTTTCTTTCGTCTGTATAGGTGAGGAGAAGATAAGCTGCAATGTGGCGGAGCAATATAATGACGATCCCAGTGACAAAACAACCGCCCCTGTTGGAAGACCTGCGAAACCATTCGCAGGAGCAGGTTACGGAACTGCGTGAGCTTCTGACTACGGGGGCCCCGTCGCGCCCCGATCCACGGCGACCCGGCTTCTATGAAGTAGAAGGGCGCTCTCATACATACTACGTGTTCAAGTATCCCTCCGGAGCAAAAGTGCTTTTGATCGCCATCTGGGAACGCGACCCGGTCGCGGAAATGGCGGCCTATTCCTGTTCTTGCCCGGCGGCTTGATTTCTTCAGATACCTTGAGCGAAAAAAATGAAAAAGGCGTCCCGGTTCCCCGGGACGCTTTTTTAGTCTTCGTCGAGGTCTAGAGCGGCGGAGTTAATGCAGTAGCGCAGGCCTGTGGGTTGCGGGCCATCGTCAAACACGTGTCCGAGGTGAGCATCGCAGCGGCTGCATTTCACTTCGGCGCGCTGCATCCCGTGGCTGGCGTCTGATTCCGCATCGACAGCGCCTTCGCTAGCTGGAGCGTAGAAGCTGGGCCAGCCCGAGCCGGAATGATATTTCGTTTCTGAGCGGAACAGCGGTTGGCCGCAGCAGAGGCACTTGTATGTCCCTGGCGTTTCCGTATCCTCGTACTCTCCCGTGAAGGGAGGTTCGGTGCCTTTTTGCCGCGTCACGTAATATTGATTCGGTGTGAGCTGCTTTTTCCAAGCCTGCTCGTCCTTCTTAACCTTTTCCGCCATTGGACTGTCCTTGGATCCTCGGTCTGTTCGAACCGGAAAGAGGTCTCCTAAGTGAATCGTACAACAATTGCTTGAAATCTGGAGCGCTGCAAAGGCTGATTGACATGCGCGTGGATTTATCTTACCTTTGAATTTCGCAATGGACCGCACGCACACAACTCGGGCGCATCGGCACCATCATCATCACGGCCATACGCCGCGCCCGCTGAGGTGTGCATAGCAAACCGCTAAACAAAGCACTCTTCGGCCCGCCGGCGCACCAAAGCCTGGCGGGTTTTTTGTTTTTAGAGCCGAGCAATTTGGGAGGGAGAAGAAATGAAGATCGATTTTCAGAAGGGCAGCGGGCTGGTGCCGGCCATCATTCAGGACGAACGAAACGGCGACGTCTTGATGCTCGGGTTCATGAATGCAGATTCGCTGAGCGAGACGCAGCGTTCCGGGGAAGTGGTGTTCTTCAGCCGTTCCCGCAACAAACTTTGGAAGAAGGGTGAATCCAGCGGCCACGTCTTGCGCGTCCGAGAAATTCGCGTGGATTGCGACGCGGACGCGTTACTGGTGCGCGTGGAAGCAGTGGGGCCTGGCGTTTGCCACGAGGGTTACCGGAGCTGTTTCTTTCGCGCCGTCGAATCGGATGGCGGAACAAAGATCATTGCAGAAAGAACTTTTTCACCAGAAGCAGTCTACGGATCGGAGAAAAGCCGATGAGCCTGTTGAAGCTGGGGATTCCAAAAGGAAGCCTGCAAGAAGCAACACTCGACCTCTTTGCGCGTGCGGGCTGGAAAATCACTTTGAGCGCCCGCAGTTACGTGCCAACCATTGACGATCCCGAGATCGAATGCCTGATGGTGCGCGCACAGGAAATGGCGCGCTACGTGGAAACAGGCACGCTGGACGCTGGAATCACGGGACACGATTGGGTGGTAGAGACCGAAGCGGATGTCGAAGAACTGTCCGAACTGGTGTATGCCAAGCAGCGGCTTGCGCGCGTGCGCTGGGTGCTGGCTGCGCCGGAAGATTCGACGATTCGTGCGCCGCGCGACTTGGAAGGAAAAGTGATCGCCACCGAAGTTGTGCAGATCACGCAAAAATATCTGGCGAAACACGGCGTAAAGGCGCGCGTGGAGTTTTCCTGGGGCGCGACAGAGGTGAAAGTGCCGCAACTCGCCGATGCCATCGTGGAAGTCACAGAAACCGGTTCGTCGCTGCGGGCCAATCGGCTGCGAATTGTGGATACGGTTCTCGAATCGGCCACGGTTTTCATCATGAACCAGGCGGCTGCGGGTGACTGCTGGAAGCGCCAAAAGGCGGAGAATC
>QHYL01000411.1 GCA_003224105.1 Acidobacteriota bacterium
CCTCTCGGCATGGATCGCTGAATGCATGGAAGGCGGTGTCAGGCTTTCCTCCCCAGTAAACGGCAAATCGGCATCTGGAGTATGTCGCTGCGGTCCAGCGTCCTCCCGTCGACTGAGTACACTTCGTATTTCAATTCAACTAATTTGTCGAGAACGCCGTTTGGGTCACCGCCCTCGGAGCGAATCATATCGTTGTGCAGCTCAAGAAACAAAAGTGGTGCGACCGAATTAAGCGTCTTCTTCCCGCCGCGCAATACTGCTGCTTCGTGCCCTTCTACGTCGATCTTTACGTGCGTTGGCATCCCAAACTCAACAGCCAGCTCGTCGATTGTGACAGCATGAGTGTTTGTCAGCTCGCTCTTTTCCCGTCCCTGCGCCACCCGAAAATAGCCGTCGCTGAACACACCGGAGCTCAGCATATTGATCTCGCCTTGGGCGTCCGTAACGCAGGCTTGAAGAATTCGGATGTTTTTTTCATAGCCATTGCATTGGCTGTGGAGCTTGATATGGGCAGTCGCGACCGGGGATGCATCAATTGCAATGGCTGTGCCCCCAAAATGGGCGGCGGCGAGACTGAAAATGCCATAACTCGCGCCGATGTCGAAGAGAAGCATGGAAGGACTGCAGTGTTTAGCGAAATTGTGGAATTCAGCGCTCTGCTCCGGATCCGTTAATTGGGATTCGAGGAACACCTTGTAGGCCCGGGGATGGCAAAGTAGGTTCCAGCCCGGCAGGGCAGCTAGTTCCTTCGGACCTCCCGACCAGAACACAAGGGAGTCCCAAAGCCATTCAATTGACTTTGAAGGTGAGCGAAGCCAATTGCGGGCGCCCCTCGGCACTGTCGCCCTAATTATTTTTTCAGTGCGCTGCGATGACATCGCGAACCCTTCTAACCTTCCAACCTGTTTCACACACGGTCGGCAATGGAGGTCTCCATGCGATTGAAGAAGAAAACACCGCCGAGAAGAACGAGGACTACGGCGGAGGCGGAAGCGAGCAGCAGCAGGCCGGGGGCATGTCCGCGGCCGGTGATGGCCCAGCGGAAGCCGTCAATGACGCCGGCCATGGGATTGAGGCCGTAGAGCCAGCGCCAGCGCGCGGGCACGAGGGACGAAGCATAGGCCACGGGAGAGGCAAACATCCAGAAGGAGATGATGAAGGGGATGA
>QHYL01000412.1 GCA_003224105.1 Acidobacteriota bacterium
GAGAGAGGTGGCGAAATAGGTCCAGGGGATGAGCGCGGCAAAATAAAAGACGGGATAGGGCAGGCCGTCGGAGGGGAGCTTGGCGAGGCGTCCGAAGAAAAGAGTGAAGACGAGCATGTTGAGAACGGGCTGCAAGATGACCCAGAGGACGCCAATGGCGGTTTGTTTGTAGCGGATTTTGACGTCGCGCCAGACGAAGAAGTAAAGCAATTCGCGGTAGGCCCAGACTTCGCGGAGGCGCAGCTCGAAGAGGCTGCGGGGAGGCTCAATGCGGACGGTGGCGGAGGCGCTGGGACGAGGCGTAAGAGGAGCGGATTGCGGCGATGCCGTGAGCGAAGCCATGCGTTGCGAGCGAAACCCTCATTAGAAAAAGTGTGAATGCGGGCGCGGGACACGCTAACCCGGAAATAGGATAGCAAAGAATGGGTTGGAAAATGGAAAAGTGAAATCAGGAAATTGGTTCAGACGGCTCGCGCCGCGCGGGACCAGCCCACTCTGCTTCTAACTTTGTTGTGAGCGTTCTCAAATTCCGATTTTCGGCTTCATTGTTCGGGCGGATTTTTTTCCAGTTCCTGAATGTCCCGCTGCTCGATTTGTTGCATGAGGGATTTCCGCTTGAAGAAGTAGCGGCGCAGATCGACGGAGAGCTCCCGGGGGACGACGAAGAACTGATTATGCGCAACTTCCGCAAGCGAGACGGGGCCGCGCACGGGGATCAAATGCGCGCCCCATTGAAAGATGAAACCGGCGTTCCAAAGGATAAAAAGGACAAGGATGGAGGCGGCCGCGGGGAAAAGGAAGCGCGAGGAACGGAAGAGGACTTCAAGGCGCTGGAGAAGAAGCGCCAAACCAAAAATGAAAATGGGCGTGACGGAGATAAAAAAGCGGTTTCCAAAGGCCGATATGCCATTCCAGTCGGGGTAGCAGGAGATCAGGTAAAAGAAAGCGGCGGCGCCTGCAGAAAGGTAGGAGGTGAGGACCCTTGCGCGCCGTGGAACAAAACAAAGGCCGATGATGGCAAGCGCGAGAATGGGAGTCCAGGTCAATATGCCGTGTTCGGAAGAGAAGAGGATGGAACGCCAGTGAGGAGCGGTCCAGTCCCACTCGGCATGCTGATAAGAGCCAAAGCGAAAGAATCCGCCAAAAATAATGTAGCGCGTGATGAGCGTGGGAAGGAAACAGAGAATCACGGTGAGCAGGAAGCAGAAGTTTGCGCCGAAGAGAGAAGCGGCTTCGCGAAAATCCAGTGTTTTCCAGGCATCCCCATAGTCCGCGAGCGATTCGATCAAAGGGAGGACCAGGAAAACGCCGTTGGCGAAATAAACGTCGAGCATCAGCCCGGAAATCAGGCCCAGCAAAATCCATTGGAGAAAAGTTCGCGAGCCGCGCGTGCGCTCCCAATACCAGAGAAAAAAAGCCACGGCGAAGACGGAATGGGCGTGCGACCACGCCGGATTGAAGTACATATAAACGGGAAGCGAGCTGGCGCCCCAGATTCCCAGCGTGGCGAGAAACGCCCAGCGTTCCTCAACGTACTTCCGGGCCAAAGAATAGGAAAAGAGCAGGCCCAGGAATCCGTAAATTGCGGTGCCCAGGGCCATGGCCAGGAGATAAGGGAACGAGAAGCCGTCGGCAGGGATGTGCGCTCCATAAGCGTTGCAAAGAAGCACGATGCCGTGGGCCGCGAGAAGGAAAGGCGCCCAAAGAAGAGCCGGCCCGATGGAAAACAAGTTGCTGATGTGCCCCGTTTCCGTGTACACGGCCGCGGAAAGCTGTCCGTTGGGGAGCGTTCGCGCCTGAGAAAACAGAAGATTGGCATGGAGCCAGTCTTGTTCGAAATGGAGATTGTGCTCGATCAGAGGCGCGCGGGCGTAGGCGTAGTATCCGACACCATCGCCATGGACGATCGGATTGACCAAGGGAAGCGAACAGAGGAACAGAAGGAGAAGAATTCGCCGGTAGCGGGTCGGAGCGTTCTTGTCGGCGGACGAACGCGCAGGACCGCTCCGGGCTAGCGGAGGCGCTTTCGTGCCGGATGTTCCGGGCGGGCTCGACCGCTCGCGTGTCTTAGCCAATTCGGGCAAAGGTATGCTCAGAACAACGTCCACCTGGTATGGAAGTCCATGTTATCAGAGGAGCGACCCCCTTGAAATTAGAGGAACGAGACTTTATCGGACGAAAGGGCGCAGGAACGAAAAAGAAGAGGCAACGGGAAAAGGTCCGAAGTGAAACTTGTAAGCAGAATGATCGCGAGTCAGGCAATGCCGCCGGCCGCGACCTTGCACGGCCCGTCAAGAACGCTCTTTTGGCGAAAATGGTCGGAAACGCGATCAACGATCTCGTTCAAAGGAGTTTCAGGACGGAAGCCGGTCAGAGCGTGGAGCTTGTCCACGCAGGGGACGCGCCGCATCATGTCTTCAAATCCAGGTTCGTAGGCTTGGTCATAGGGAACATATTCGATGGAGGATGAGCTGGCGGTCCGTTCCTTCACGCGGCCGGCCAAGTCCTCGATGGTGATTTCTTCGATGTTCCCGACGTTCACGACTTCGCCTACGGCGCGCTCGGTGTTCATCAGACGGAGCAGGCCTTCGATGGTATCGCGCACATCGCAAAAGCAGCGCGTCTGCTTGCCGGTCCCATAGATGGTGATGGGGGAATTATCCAGCGCGGACTTGACGAAGTTGGGCAGCACCATGCCATAGCGGCCTGTCTGGCGCGGTCCCACGGTGTTAAACAAACGCACGACGATCACTGGAAGCTTCTTCTCCTTCCAGTAAGAAAGCGCGAGAAACTCGTCGAGGGCTTTGGAGGCGGCGTAGCTCCAGCGCCCTTTGGTCGTGGGCCCCAGGACAAGGTCGGCGTCCTCGCGGAAGGGAATGTTGGTGCTCTTGCCGTAAACCTCGGAAGTGGAAGCGGTGAGGACGAGTTTCTTCTTCTTGCAAGCGGCTTCGAGGATCAGTTGTGTGCCGTTGACATTTGTTTCAATGGTCCGAACGGGGCTTTCCACGATGAGCTTGACGCCCACCGCTGCGGCCAAGTGAACAATCACATCGGCGTCATCGACGAGTTCGGCCAGCAATTGGCGGTTTTCGATGCCGTCCAGGTGGTATTCCAGCAAGGGGGAGGACTTGAGATGGCGGATGTTCTCGACGCTGCCCGTAGAAAGATTGTCGAGCAGGACGACGCGATCACCGCGGTCCAGGAGCCGTTCGGCAAGATGAGATCCGATGAAGCCGGCACCACCAGTGATCAGATAGCGCAATGAGCCCTCCTTAAAGAGCTTGCGAATCGTCGTCGTCGTGATGTCGGGAGATGGCCTCGCTCGCCGACTCCAGGATTTCACCCTGTGCTGCATCCCCAGTCTCCTGAGGACCATAACCATAGGAATACGGATAATACCGGTAGGAGTAGTAATAATCTGGGGCGCTGGAATCGACGGCGTTAAGCACCACGCCGAGGATGCGGGACTTCACGCTGGTGAGCAAATCGCGCGTTCGCGTGAACGCCACCTTGGGAGTCTCGCCGCTGCGAACCACTAACAACACCCCGTCTGCCTGCACCGAAAGAATGACGGCATCCGTGGCTGCCATGACTGGCGGCGAATCGATGACAATGAACTTGAATTTCGTGCGCAATTCGACGATCGCGTCCGCGAGCTTGTGCGAAGAGAGCAAATCCGCGGGATTGGGAGGGAGAGGCCCCGTAGGAATGGCGACCAGATTGGGAATTGCAGGGTGCGGGATGGACACGAGATCCAAACTGGATACGCCTGCGAGATAAGAACTCAAGCCGGCATATTTCCCGGCGCCAAGATTGAGCAAGCGTCCGATTCCCGGTTTTCGAAGATCAGCGTCAACGAGCACGGTGCGGTCGCCGAGTTGCGCAAGAGTGACAGCCAGATTCGCTGCCGCGGTGGTTTTCCCTTCCCGCGGCAAAGCGCTGGTAACCAGAATCACTTGCGGAGAATGCTCCGCTTGCGAAAGAAGGATGGAGGTACGAAGGACGCGAAAAGCTTCCGACATCTGCGACTTCGGAAGATGTTGGGCCACCAACTCGATGCGTTTGTCGTGGCCATTTTGGGAAAAGTCCGGCAGCATGCCGCGGCGCTTGTGACCGTTGGAGCCCGCAAATTGCGGAACGACCGCGAGGGAAGGCAGCCGCGCGAGGGTTTCGATGTCGTCGGGCGTCTTCACCGTGTTGTCCAGATATTCGCGCAAGAGCGCCAGCCCGATGCCGCCCACGAGGCCGGCGAGGAAAGACAACATGATATTCTTGCCTTTTGCGGGCCGTGCGGGAGTGGCGGGTACCATTGCGGGATCGACAACACGAATGTTGGACGAGCGCAAGGCGCCGGAAATCGCGGTTTCCTTCATCTTGGTCATTAGGCCTTCATAGAGCGCCTTGTTGGCCTCCGCTTCCCGCTTGAGGATGTTGTACTCCACCATCTTTTCGGCCATTTGATTGGTTTCCGCTTTGGCCTCATTGAGCGCGTCCGCCAGCAATGTTTCGCGCTGGCGGGCTTCGCGATAATCGCTTTCGAGAACTTCGAGAATTTTCCTTTTCTCTTTCTCGATGTTGTCGTCAATGTCCTTCAACTGGGCTTTGAGCCGCAGCACTTTGGGGAAATTGGGACCATATTGCTGGAGGGCGTCCGCATAATCCGCCGACGTCTCCCCTCGTTTCTTCAGCAACTCGGTGAGAGCCGAATTGCTATCGAGCTGGGGGACGGCATCCAGGTTGCCCGCTTTGGCAAATTCGTAGAGGGACTCCTTCTTCATGCGCTCGGCCTGGGCATCCGTGTACTGCTTGTTGATGTCGCTCAGCCGCTGCGTGGTCATGTTCTGTTTATCGTCGAGCGTCCATATTTGATTCTGGCGCTCGTAGGCGATGCGCGCGTCTTCCGACTTTTGGACTTTTATTTTGAAGTCCCGCAGTTGGTCGGCGAGCCAATCAGAGGCTTGAGACGTAGCCTCGTACTTGCTGCGGTAATTCTGCTCGATGTAGGTCGCGATGTGGGCGTTGACGGTGCGCGCGGCAAGCCGCGGGTCGGTGGATTCGAAGCTCACGTCCATCAAGCGGCTGTTGGGAACCCGCCTCACACTGAGATTGCCAAGGAATGCGGCGAGTTCGGGCGGGCGGGTCTGGTTCGCGAGATTGCCGTTGGCAACAGCCTCCGAGATGCCGCCGGACTCGGCGAACTCCGGACGAAGGGCGAGACCATTGTTGCGGATGGTTTGCAGTGCAAGCGTTTCGCTGGTCAGGATTTTTGACTGGGTCTCGATGTAATTGTCCGAATCCATCATGTAGTCGTAAGAATCCGCACCCTGAAAAGGCAGGATGTTCGCATTCTCTTTATCAATTTCAATGCGGGCCGTGGCGACGTAGACGGGCTGCATGCGGAACGTGGCGATGCTCACGATGGTAACCACCGAGAGCATGAACGACACGATGAGCCATTGGTGCTTGCGAAGAATGAGCAGGTAATCGTACAGATGAGGCTCGCGCGGAGACAAATCAAACGAAGCGAAGCGGCCTGGGATGGGTACCAATTCCACGTTGCCGTTCGAGCCATTTTCGTGGGGAACAAGTTTGTTTTCGTCTGTCATTTTTAGCGATACGCAAGCCGGTACAGAGCTACGCCGGAGCCCAGCGCGAAGCCAAATTCAGCGGCGCGGAAAAGGGCCTGCTTCGAACCGCTTTCCGGCACATACAGAATGTCGCTTGGCTGAAGCCGCAGGTCCTCCGCCTTGCGATTGAGAACTTTTTTCAAATCGATGGGCACTTCATGCTGCTGTCCCAGGTTGTCCTTGCGCACGATGACCGCTTTGTCGGACTTTGCCGTTCGCGTCAGGCCGCCCGCCAGGGAAAGAATCTTTAGTGTCGTCAATTGCGCGCGGTCATTGGAAAGGACGTAGCCCCCCGCGCGGCCGACGGCGCCGAGCACATAGACGACGCCCGCGTGAGGAACGGTGACAATGTCTCCGGCCTGGAGAGCGATATTGTTCTTGGTGTCACCGGTCTCCATGACGTCGCTCAGGTTGATGGTGATCGTGTTAGCGAGAGGAGGCGGTTCGGCGCTTGCAGAAGGATTCGGCGAGGCTGCGGCGGCGCCGGACGCGGGAGATGCGGCAGGCGCGGGACCTTTCGTTGCGTCTTGCGAGGCCGTGGAAGGACTCTGGGCGAGTGCGTTGGCTGGAGAAGGCTTAGAGGAAAGCAGCTGCTCCGGGCCGATTTCCGGCGGCTCTCCTGAATCTGGAAGCGCGTCTTGCGACGGCCGCGAGACAATAATCGTGTCGCCCGCGTCACTTGAAATTCCACCCGCCTCCGCCAGAACTTCCAGGAGCGTTACCGGGCGGTCGGCTTCATAAACCATCGGGTGAACCACGGCGCCAACAACCGTAATTGGTTTGCTCTTGTGTTCTTTGACGCTGACACTTACATCCGCGTGCGTCACCAGGCCGTTCGCTTCCAGCATCTCCGCGATTTTTTGCTCCGCTTGCATTTCCGTCAGACCGGCGACATGCAGGCGCACGGGAAGCAAAGGAATGCCGATCGTGCCGGTCTGGCTGACACGCACTTCGCGGCTCAATTCTTCCACGTCAAAAACGTAAATACTGAGGAGGTCCCCGGAACCGATCACGTAGTCATGCGGCATCGTCCGCAGAGTGGCGGAAAGCTCACGAATGCGGTCATTGACCTGTTGCGGAGTTTCAAGGACGGGTTGCCCGCGTCCAGCTTGCGCGCGGCAAGTCGAAGACAGCGGCAGCAATGCGAGCAAGGCTCCAGATAGCAGACACCCCGCCGCCGCACGCAGTGTGGCTGGCTGCATGAATAGATGACCCCCGCGTAATTATACAGCCATACGGAAGAAGTCAATCAGGATTTCGCGAGCTATGGCGGTGGGGGCGATTTGGCGGGATGGAAGGAGATTGTTGGATCTGCGTGGTGGCTAGATGAGCCATCAGGAAGAAGAGCCAAAGGTTGGATGGGATGTGGAAGTTGAAGTCCACCAAAGCGTGCACCAGGAATCCCGCGCAGGCAACTATTCCGGAAAGTTGCAGCGCCCCTGGAAACGAAAAATCACTCTGCCGGAAAAGGGAAAACGATTTGAGAAGCAAAACCCCGAGGAACCAGGCGCAGCACAAACCGCCCAGCGCGCCCGTTTCAGCAAGAGTTTGCAGGTAATCGTTATGCGCGTGATTGACGACTTTGGCGTCATAAAGGGTCTCATAAGGAGGGTACGCGATTTGAAAAGTGCCGAGTCCGGTGCCGGCGAGCGGATGGCCGAGAAAAATGCGCCAGGCGCCTCTGCGCATGGCGGCGCGCTTCCCTTCAGTGACTTCGAGCGTCTGTATGGACGAAAAGCGCTGCAGGATTCGGCCAACACCCAGCCAAGTAACGATCACCAACGCCGCCAGCAGCACCGCGGACACCGCCAGGAGGCGCTTCGCCAAGCCGCGGCGGCGAAGAAGCAAATAAACGAGCAAGGTAAATTGGACGAAGAAGCTCACAATGCCTCCGCGGGAGGCCGACAGGAAAAGGGCGGCGATCGGCATAACCGCGAATAACCCAACGACGGCCAGGCGTTCGCGCCGTACTTTTCCCAACACCAGCGGAACCAGCGCCAAGGGGATGAGGAGTTCCATCAGTCCAGCGAAATGGTTGCGATTGACATACGGACCAAACGGTATGCCCCCGTAAGTGAGTTCGCGAACCCAGTAGAGTTTTCCATTGAAGGTGAGGTGCTGGAGAATGCCGAACACACTGATTACGAAGCCGAGGCCCATTCCAAACCACACAAATGCGCGCCAGTCTTGAAGCGTGCGAAATGCCTGCACGCATAGAAACAGAAAAAGCAGGGTAGCCAGCAAAAGCAACAACTCAATGCGCGTGCTGAAGGGAGATGCGGTCGCGCGAAAGAACCACTGGCCCACGCCGACGAGAAAAAAGAGAGCAAGCGGGGGGAGCAGAGGCGAGCAAAACGGCTGCTCCTGCTCGTTGAAATAAAAACGCAAAGCCCAGATCAAGAAGAGAAAGGCAACGCCGGTCTGCAGAACGGCACGCGCCCAGTCTTCCACGCCGCCATGGGCGAGAACGGCAAAGCTGATCAAGGCGCACAGGCCGAGCCGCAAAAATTTCATGGTTTGCGAGGCTCCGCAGAGACAGGAACCAGCCCGACGTCATCCACCCAGGCAATACCCTGGATTTTGTCGTCGAATTCCTGGCTGGGCAGGCGGGCCACGCAGACCTGCATCTCCTGAACTTTCTTTCCAGAGGACCACGGACTGTCGATGCGCGTCCAAGGCTGGGTGCCGCGAAGATCGCTGGTCACGACCGTCGCATGGTCTTGCGTTCCTATCGCGCGCAGTTGGAACCGGATGCCCTGTTCCGTGGTTATGGATAACGTTCGTACCCAGGCAGAAAAGTGGTACGCCGTTGAGGGCTGGACTGCGACCTCAGCGCAAGGCCCGTTGAGGCCGAGATTGTATCTTCCATTAAATAGCAGACGCAGCGAACGACTTCCGGAATGCTTTTCGCGGGTATCAAGACTGAACTGGATGCCTTGAGCTCCCCCTGGAAGAGCCCACGCAAAGCCGTTTCCAAAGATACTGGATTCGAATCCGCCATCCCACACAAGGGAATCCGCGGGGCCCGGAAGGTTGCCGTAGCCGGCAAAATCCGCCGCCTGCTTCCAGACGCGCTGGGCTTCAGAGACTTGCTTTTCGTGAAGGAGTGCGGCGACGAGGTAATAGGTGTAGGTTTCGAGCGGCAGCTTGGGATGAAGGGCTGCAAGCCTATTCCAGATGCGGACGGCATTTGCCGTATGGCCTTCGCTAACCTGGTCGAAAATTGCCGTGGTATAGGCATCGCTCGCCGGAGGAAGCACGCGATCCATAACGAAGTCGATATTCGGTTCGGCGCTCAAGGCGCGGGAAAGAGCCTCCGCTCCACGCTTCGGTTCGGCTTGTACGGCCCGGCGCATCTCGAGAAAAGCAGCGTCCAATTCGCCCTGCCGGAGAAGAAAATTGGCATAGCGCCAGGAGATTTCGGCGGACAGGGGATAAGCGCTTTTCGCATGAAGAAAGGCGTCGCGCGCGGCCGGAACATTTCCTTCGGTTTCGTAGGCAGTTGCCACGTCCGACCAAAGATCCGCAGAACGAGGGTTGAGCGACAGAGCTGCATTGTACGCTTGGAGAGCTCGCGCCGTGTCCGGCTCTTCGAGGTTGTATTGCCAATAGCGGCCGAGCAGGAGCCAGTTCTGGAAGTCGCGCGGCTCGAGGCGCGTGGCACGTTCATACCCCTGACGAGTTTGCAGTCCGACATAGTGAGCGGCAAGCGCGTTTCGAACGCTGAAGTAAGACAGGAACAGTAAACAAACAAGAGCAAAAGCGAGCACGACGGCGCGCTGTTTGGAACCAAAAGAACGTTGACTCATCCCACGGTACTCTGCCTAGACCACGAAATAGTTGCAAGAAAAATTCGCCGAGAGAGCGCGCTTGCTCGGACAACCAAATTGCCGGACGTGAAGTCTATCTCAATGTTCGCCAAGAACTGGGTTGCTGCGGGACGGGGCCGACGGTAGAATGCAGTTCCAGCACCGGAGCTATTCAAACCCAAATTCTTCGTTGTACCGGTTTCGCTTCGAGCGCAAGCTTCGAGGCGGAATGCATTGAGCTGCACGGCGTTTGGAGCGTCCCCATTTCGGTGCCCACGGCCATTTCATCGACGCAAAGGGTGTAGGGATTGAGTGGTTTTGTCTGCATCTTGCACGGGGACGATGCCCCAATAGAACGCGGGCTATTGCAGTCCCTCACGGATTTTCTCTCCTTCCGCGGACCCGATGCGCAAAACATCTGGATGGACCATTCGATCGGAATGGGCCACGCGCTGCTGCGGACCACGCGTGCGTCGAAAAACGAACAGCAGCCGGTGGGCCTGGAGGAACGCTATTGGATTGTGGCGGACGCCCGGCTGGACGCCCGGGAAGAACTGATTGCTGAAATCCGGAACAAGAAAGAAGGCGCGTATTTGGAAGCGCCAGACTGTGAATTGATTTTACGGGCGTACGCGGTGTGGGGAGAGGCTTGCGTTGATCACCTGAGAGGCGATTTTTCGTTCGCCATCTGGGACAAAGAGAATAAGAAGCTTTTCTGCGCGCGCGATCACTTCGGCATCAAGCCCTTTTACTACGCCCGGCTCGGAGGAATTTTTCTCTGCGGCAATACTTTGAACTGCATTCGTCTGCACCCGCGTGTCTCGGACGAGCTAAATGAAACCGCATTAGGGGATTTTTTGCTATTCGGGCTGAATTGCGATAACTACACCACCATTTTTCGCGACATCCAGCGCTTGCCACCGGCCCATGCGCTCACCATGTCGCCCGGCGGTTTGCAAGTCAAACCCTATTGGGCGCCTCCAACGCAGGGGCGCGTCCGCTACAGGGATCGTAGGGAATACGTCGAAAACTTTTCTTTTCTGTTTGAAAAAGCAGTCGCCGATCGTCTGCGCACTGACCGTGTCGGAGTCCTTTTGAGTGGCGGGCTGGATTCTTCAGCGGTGACGGCTACAGCCAAGGAGGTATCTGACAGGAGACGGCCCGTCGAGATTCAAGCGTTTACGCATGTATATAGGTCGCTAGTACCTCATAACGACGAAGAATATGCCAGTGAAACTGCGAAGTTTCTGGGCGTTCCGGTGAGATTCTTACCGCTGGATGAGACTCGGATCTTCGACCGTTGGGAGGATCCCAACGTGGACTGGCCCGAGCCCATCAGCAATCCCCTGGTGGCGGGAGTTTTTGAGTCGTACAGCATTATTTCTGCCGAGTGCGGTGTAGTTCTGTCAGGAGAAGGTGGCGACGATCTGATGATTTTTCAGCTGTGGCCGTATGTGCAAGACCTAAAGCGAAACGGCGAGTGGCGGAAGTTGGTGACAGAATTGGCGAATTATCTTTGGGTGCGTCCATTTCCTTGGCGCGGGATCCGAGCCAGAGTCTTGCGGCTGTTGGGGAAAGATTCCTATCTGCCTGAGTTTCCCGAGTGGCTGGCGCCGGAGTTTTCCCAGCGGTTGGGTCTTCGGCGAAGGTGGAAAGAGTGGTGGGAGCCACCAGAATTCCGGACGATGCATCCTATTCATCGAAAAAGCTATGCTTCTTTATTCTCGCCGCAGTGGACGTTGATGTTCGAACAGGAAAGCCCAGGTGTAACTCATTCTCCTGTGGAAACATGCTATCCATTTCTGGATCTTAGAATTGTGAACTACCTGCTTGCGATTCCGCCCTTCCCCTGGTTCTTCCAGAAGACGCTGCTGCGAGAGGCCCTGGTTGGACGCTTACCTGAGCGCGTCCGCTTGCGACCAAAGACGCCGCTACAGGAAGATCCCCTGTTAGCCCAGCTTCGGCGCACAGGAATGGGACGATTGAAACCGCTTCCCTGGCACCCTGTTGCCGACCAGTACATTGATCGCTCGGCATTGGTCCTGCCGCATGGTAGGATGAATCCAGAGCAAGTCAGCACGAATCTCCGGCCCTATTGCCTTAACATTTGGTTGCAGTCGGCTCGCAGAATTCGATATAACATCCGTGCGGAGGCCGGGAATGGCTAGACCCGTTAAACGGGAACCCAAAAAACCCTACAAGAAACCTTCGTTAACTGTTTACGGGACCATTCGAGAACTCACGCTACGCAATTCCACAAGAAACTTGCGTGACAAACCAGGTGGAGGGGCAAACAAGACAGCCTAACAAGCCGCTAGACTCGGGCTAAGGTGAAGTTTGTGCCAGATTTAAGGGAGTCGAAGACAAAGATCCGCCCACAGAGCAGCAAGCAGACGTGGCTTCGCAGGTCGTACAAGGCACTTCATGGTCGGAGTAGGGCTAGACTATGCCATTTTTGGATTGATACTTCGCTCGAACGCAGCGCTTCCCGGCGTTGCTCCCCTCGGTTTACCAGCAACTTCACCGGACATTCAACTTCGCTTGGGAATTTCGCCGCACTGTGAATTAGAACTTCCGACAGAAGAGGAAGAATTGGCTGATGTTAGTCCGTTCACCACGGAAACCGGTGAGCCCGTTCGCCGAATGTGGCGCGTTGCGAAAGGTGCGCTTCTACGCATAGCCTATTTCGATGGCACTCAATTCTGGCTGGATCGCAAGCGAAAGAACCTCTGGGCGACTTGGCCAGCCACTTCTTCTTTCGAAAACACGCTGACTTATTTATTGGGACCGGTTCTGGGAATTGTGTTGCGGCTGCGAGGCATAACGTGCTTGCACGCAAGTGCCGTCTCATTTGGTGACTGGGGCGTTGCGTTTGTCGGTTCGGCCGGTGCGGGAAAGTCCACAACGGCGGCCGCGTTCGCGCGCCAAGGCTTTGGGGTTATTTCCGATGACATCGTTGCACTGGTGGAAAAGGAAAACGTCTTCCATGTTCTTCCCGCTTATCCGCATCTTTGTCTGTGGCCCGATTCCGTACAGATGCTCTATGGGTCCACGGAAGCTCTCCCGCGGTTCGTCCCGGATTGGGAGAAGAGACGGCTTCCTCTTGGCTTTGCCGGTGCTCGTTTCGAACCCCGCGCCCTTCCCCTTGGCGCAGTTTATATGTTGGAGGAGCGGCGGCCCGATCCTGCCCCGTATGTGGAACAAATACGGGCGCAAGATGCGCTGATCTCGCTCGTGACAGAATCATATGCGAACAAGATGCTGAATCGCGAGCTTCGAGCATGCGAATTTACGATTCTTGGGCGACTTGTGGCGAACGTTCCGATCAGGCGAATCCACCCACATCAGGATGGCTCACGGCTTGAGGATCTCTGTAGGCAAATTCGAGAAGACCTTGCGATTTTGGGTCTTCCCGTCTCCGCCAGCCGTAACGGACGGCCATTGACGCAAGTTACTGAAGAAGTGAGAACACTCGAATAGGGCTGACCTGCCTACGTCCGGCGAAAAATGCTTTATTTGCTTCCGCGACTATATTTTCTTGCGAGGCGGACAGGCCGACGAACAACATCCATAAAGGGGTTCTGGCTGAGTTGATCGCCTGCTTGCCAGTCTTCTTCTGTGGATGACAGGGAGAGTCTTAGCAGATAAGCCGGAGCCGCAAAGAAGCTGCCGCGCATACGCAGGCGAAACGCTGCGCGTTCCAGGAGGCTCGGTGGCGCATAGCCCGCAGCGGGCAACCAGCGGAGCACTCGCGCCGCGAGCTTTGCCGCCACGGCATCTCCCCGCACCTGTGATGAAACTGCTTCGGGGAGATTTGCGCGCAAGACATCGGCAGCAAGCTGCAACCCGGTGTGCAGCAGATGTTCGGACTGGACTGCTCTTGCGGAGGACGCCGCGCGCTCCCAATCGATTCCGGTTTGCCGCGAAACCAGCCCAGCCACGTCCGCGATCCAGCTCAACCTTTCCCAAAAATGCTTTGCGCCATGGATGCAAATGAGCACGAGTTCGTCTTCCACGCAGGGCGCAGGCACTTCATGACCATCAACGCGGACGTAAATCTGCCGAGCGAAGAATTCCTTGATAGGAAGCGGACGCGGAAAGTAGCGCAGCGTCAAGTCATTGTGGAGTTCGACCAGCAATTTCGAGTCGGGATTGGAAAAAAGGTATTGCCCCGGAATCTTGCCGGCGTCAATGGCGCTAAGAGGAACGGCCGCTTGGTAGCCCGAGGCAATTAACAGCTCCGTGGCGCGGCGGATGTCGCGTTGCCGGACCAGCAGATCGAGGTCCCCGTAAGTTCGCACCGATGGATCAGCGTAGGCCTGCGCAGCCAGCACAGGTCCTTTTGTGACCAGTGCAGAGATTCCTTGCTTGCCGAAGAGCTCCAGCAAACGAAAAAGTTCCGCGGTCAGGCGAAGCGTCGAGAAATTTTGCGCGCGCCGGCGTTCCAGCAACGGTTGCTTAATCTCCGGTGGCGCCGCGGGAGCGCCGTCATTGTTCAGGCAAGCGGCAAGTTGCCCGAGAACGCCGTGTTGTTCCGCGAGCAGCAGCAGGCGAGGCCAATCGACGCCGAGAAACACTGTCCGCAGCCGCTCGTCATTCCGCCAAGGCGAAACACATTTCCGCAATGCCGTCCATTCGCGTTCGAATGCCCGAATGTCCGATAAACTCGCTGGTGAGAGCGTTTCCGGCATGAAGTCCATGCGACTATAAGCTAATGCAACGGGCGCCAACAGACCTAGGCCGAGCGGGGACCGCAAACCACTTTGTGGCGCCAATTAGCTTGTGCTGCAAGCTAGTTTGCGGCTTGTGTGAAACGCCGGAATCTCTGCCCGAGTCTTCCTAAGTTACTGATGCTAAAGGGAAACCAGGCGCTCCAGCCAGCCTTGAAGAATTGCCGCGAAAGGTCTTTTTGGTGGGCGTGGGAGTTACTTGCCGGAGCCGGCGCTGAGGCTGTCGTCGCCACGCCCGCGCTTGCGGATGTCGATCCCCAGGCGCTTGATCTTCTGGTTCAGCGTCGAGAGCGGAATCATGAATCGCTCGGCGGCTTCGGTCTGATTCCAGTTCGTGCGTTCCAGCATATCCACGATGATGCGGCGCTCGATTTCGTCCATAATCTGAAATAGAGAAGGCTGAGGGTTGTCCGCGGCCGCGCGTGCGCCAGGTTCGCCGGGAAGCGGGGGAAGAAATTCGGAGAGTTGCAGCCGGACGCCGCGCACAATCTCTTTGCTGCGGATGGCTTCCGGCAGCAAATCCACGTCGATGCGATTCTGGGTGGAAAGCACAACGGCGCGCTCGGCCACGTTTTCCAGTTCGCGCACGTTGCCCGGCCAGTCGTAATCCATCATCAATTTCATGGCATTCGGGGTGAATTGCAGCAACGGGCGGTTGTTTTCGGTGCAGAAGCGCTGCAGGAAATGGAGGACGAGAAGTGGCACGTCCTCGCGGCGCTCGCGCAAGGGCGGAATCCGCAGATGAATCACGTTGAGGCGGTGGAAAAGGTCTTCGCGGAAACGGCCTTCGCGCACAAGAGTCAGCAGGTCTACGTTCGAAGCGGCCACGATGCGCACGTCCACTTTGATTTGGTCGGTGCCGCCCAGGCGCATGAACTCGCGCTCTTGAATTACGCGCAATAGCTTGGCCTGTGTTTCCGGGCTGATCGTGGCGATTTCGTCGAAGAAAATTGTCCCTTGGTCTGCCACCTCAAACAAGCCTTTTTTCGAGGCCACCGCGCTCGTGAAAGCGCCTTTCACGTGGCCGAAGAGCTGCGATTCGAGTAGATCAACGGGAATTGAGCCGGTGTTCACGGGCACGAAGGCTTTGTCCGCTCGCGGAGAAGCCGAGTGCAGCGCTTTGGCGATGAGTTCCTTGCCGGTACCGCTTTCGCCGCTGATGAGCACGGTAGAACGCGAAGGCGCGACCTGCGTGACGAGATCGAGAAGCACTTGTATCTTGTCGCTCTTGCCAACGATGTTCGGGAAATTGAAGCGCTGTTTTAGGGCGCGCTTGAGGTGAAGATTCTCGTCGCGCAACCGGCGCGATTCCACGGCCTGTGCGACCTGCGCCAGCAATTCGTCGTTGGACCACGGCTTGGTGATGTAATCCATCGCGCCGTTCTTGAAGGCGGCGCGGGCCATGTCGATGGAGCCGTATGCGGTGATCAAAACTATGGAAAGGCCGGGATCGCGGCGGCGAATCTCCTTCAGCATGTCGAGGCCGTTACGGTCGGGCAGGCTAACGTCGAGCAACAGAAGATCGAAAGGATGTTCTTCCAGCTTGGCGAGCCCTGATTCGCCCGTCTCGGCGCTGGCCACGCCATAGCCTTCGCCCTTCAGCAAAATCTCAAGGCCTTCCCGGATTTCGGATTCGTCGTCAACGACTAGGATGGAACCCTTAGACATGAGCAGCTTTCCTGGCCGCGGGGAACTCCACGTGGAACGAAGTGCCCTTTCCGGGCGTGGACCGCACGTCAATCTTTCCCGCGTGTTCCTTGATGATTCCGTAGCTCACGGAAAGACCAAGGCCCGTTCCACGGCCGTTGGATTTGGTGGTGAAGAACGGATCAAAGATGCGGTGGATGTCTTCGCGGGCGATTCCGGCGCCAGTATCCGCGATTTCGATCTCCACGCTGCCATTGTGCGCGCCTGTGCGGACTTCCAGCATCCCTCCGCCGGGCATGGCATCGCGCGCGTTCAAAAACAAATTCAGGAATACCTGTTGCAGCTTGTTGGCGGAGCCGTGCACGGGCGGCACAGACTCGCCAAGCTCCTTCACCACTTGAATGCGCGCTGTTTTCAAAGGATGGGCCACAAGCGACAGCGTTTCTTCCACCACGCGGTTTACGTCCACGCTGGCGGCTTCGGCCACGCCGGTGCGCGAAAAATTGAGCAGATTATTGACAATTTCGCTCGCGCGGAACGTCTGTTTCACGATTTTGTCGATGATGGACTGCCGCGGATCGCCTTCCGGCATCTGCTTGGCCAGCATCTGGATGTAATTCGAAATCACCGCGAGCGGCGTATTCACTTCGTGAGCCACGCCGGCGGCAAGGAGGCCCAGAGAAGTCAGTTTTTCCGTTTGCGACATCTGCTCTTCCAGGCGCTCGCGCTGCGTCACATCATCGAAGAGCAGCAACCGCCCAATGTGTTCATTCGATTTGCTGACCAGCGGCGTAATGGAAACGTTCAAGGTCAAATGTTTTCCCTGATGGTGCAGTCTCTGCTTATAGATGCCGGTGATGTGTTCCAGGTCACCGCGCGCGGCGATTTCTTTAGCCAGTTCTTCGGGAAGCAGAGAGTTGAGCCTGCGTCCGACAGCATCGCGGCGCAGGACTCCAAACAACAGCTCCATGCGCGTGTTCCACGATTCGACGATGCCGTCCAAATCCACGGCGAGAACGCCGACGTTCAAGGACTCTACGATGTTTTCGCTGAAATCCTTGAGGCGCGCAATCTCGAGGGCTTTTTGTTCAAGAGAGGAATAGAGTTGAGCATTGTCGAGCGCGACGGCCACGTAGCCGGCGATGGTTTCGACCAGTTCGACGTCGTCGCTCGAGAGAAAATCGCCATCCACCGTTTTGCCGAGGCCGAGAATCGCAACGGTGTGCTCGCGGATGCGGCACGGAATGAAATAATTCAAGTCCAGTTGTTCCAGCGTGCGCCGCACGGAATCGCTGACGTTTTTCGCGGCACGAGGCGATTCAAAGAAGAGCGCGCCGCGGGCGAACTCCGGCCGGGCCGGACCGAGGAAACTCAGATCCATGGATTCGGAAAGCCGGACGCCCATCGAGCGCGCGATGCGCATGCTGCCGGGCTGTTCGGGATCGTCCACAAAAATCGCCAGGCGATCGACCAGCAAGGTTTGCGAGATGCGGTCCATGACCGAACCGAGCATCGGATCGAGCCGCACTTCGTTGGTCAGCGTGCGGCCAAATTCAATCAGCGTGCGGCGGTAATCCAACCGGTCGCGGTAGAAAAAGCGGTCCAACCGCGCTTGAATCCATTCGCGCAAGGGCTGGAACAGGAATGCGGCGATGACGATGGCGATCATGCCGCCGACAGGCCCGGTGGCCGGGGCGTGGAAAAGATAAGAAGTCAACGCGAGGAGAGAAAAATAAACCGTAGCCACAGCCGCGGTAGCCGCGGTGTAGGCCAAGCCGCGCTTGAAAATGATGTCCACGTCCATCAGGCGGTAACGAATGATCGCATAGGCGAAACACAAAGGAATGAGGACAAGACTAAGCGTGGAAAACACCATCCACGGCTTGACCCGGAAGTCGAAGATTAACGGCAGAATGTAGAAGAGCGAAGCCGGCAAACTCCCGAAGAGCGTTCCGGCGGTCAGCCACTTTAATTGCTGGCGCAAGACACCCGAAGGCGCCTCGCGATAATTTCGATAAAAGACAAGCCCGGCAAGAAAGAAGGAAGCGGCCAGATAGCCAAATTCCAGCTTATTAAGCAAAAAGTACGACCCTAGCCAGGGCACGAACCCCAAAGCATGTGATGCCGTGTTCACATGGACAAACAACAAGGCGAGTGGGAGAACGTATATCCCCAACAGTTTTGCTGTCGAGCGCAGTTTCGATTCGGTCCGACCGGGAAAAACCAACGCGAAGTGAAGCAGCAATGCGGGCACCGCGAGGCGAGCCACAATTTCCGACCAGTAGATTTCCCAGTCGAAAGTGTCCAACTTCCCGCTGAAGTGGAAAGACCAAAGTATGAACGAGGCCAGGCAGAAAATGTAAAAGTGGACAGCGCGGGGAGCGTTCCAGCGGCGAATGAAAATGAACAGGCCGATGAAGAGATACAGCAAGCCGACGACGCGAAGGTAATTCTCGGCGGCAAGGGGCTTTTCCGCGGGGGCCGTCACCACTGGTGTTTCGAACTCTTCTCCATTGCGAGAAAGCTTGTAGAGAACCTTGGTCCAAAGGCCCGCGCGGTCAAGGTGCCGAGCAACTTCCGCAGCTCGCGAAACGGGAACTTCATTAAATGCGCGCAGGATGTCGCCGACTCGGATAGCAGCGTGACTTCCGGGAGAATTGGGGGAAACGTGCCGCGCCTGGACGCCGTGCTCCGTGTCGATCCAGGTGACGCCGTCGTAGGCCTGCGCGTAGCGCGTACGCTGGTCGAAGTTCAGCAGGGCAAAAATGAGCGCCGCCAGCGTGGCTAGCGCCAGCACCACCGCCCCAAGACTGACTCGCAGGTTCTGCTTCATGGCCATCAAAGGTCTATGTGACTAGTACTGGAAATCGAGAGCAAGCCAGTTTCCACTGTTTGGTAGATCAGCATAGAACAAACCCCTGTGTCTTCAATAGTTTACAACAGCAGCAGGCTGGACAACCTCGGTTCATCCAGTTTCTGGGAGGGTGGATACAGCTTTTGAGAACTTCCGAAGGCCTAGAACTGCACGCTCAGGCCGCCCCGGAACGTCCGGAAGGCGGGGACCAGGACGACGTGGCCATCCCTGCTACTGGTTGAAACATAGCCCTGTGCCAGTAAGTTGTCGCAGTCTGCGATAGCCTCCCATCTTCCCAAAGCCCATTTTGGCAGCGGCTGCCGGACCATCAAATGGAGGTAAGGATCCACCTGGTAGATGGACTCGCCATAAGCGTCCATTCGCGAAGCCGCCGACCCGTTAATCCATTTATACCCCGCATGAAACTTTGTGCCGAGCCGCGGCACCTTGGTGGAAATGCTTGCGGCAAGCGAGTGCCGCGGAACCGCCTGCAACATGTCGCGCAGCAGGCTGTCCGTATCATTTGCCGGAGCCAGAGCGCTCGCGAAGGAATAGAGCGCGGTAAATTCAGTATCGTTTTCGAGCTTCCTTCGAAACGCCACGCGCGCTCCCCAGTTGCTCGAGGCGCCGCCGTCATAAGCAAAGCCCTTGGAGAAGTAATCCTGAAAGTAGTCCGTGGCGGGTAGAGTGTCGCCGCCCCGGCCGTACACGGCTACATGCCGGTTGTCGTCGTGGAACCCAGCGAACTGAAGAACGCCGCTAGCGATCTTGCGGTTTGCCGCGACTTCCTCGTGCCACCCATTTTGCAGCACGGGACGGCCATCGCGCATGAGCAGCGCGGGAAACGCATCCAGTTCATTCAGAGCCGCGGTGAGCATAGCGCCCGGTTGTGGTTCGGTGGCTTCGAATGGACCAGGCCCGGCGGGCATGGAGGCAAAAATCATCTCCGTGTTCCAGGCTTGAGAAATCTGATAATCAAGCGCTGCACGCGGACGCAACGAGGTTGCCGAAGAAGCGAGTCCCACCAAAACATATTCGCCGCCGTAGCGCAGCAGCAAATGATTGCCAAACGAAATCGCGCCCCCTTGATCCAGCCGCACACCGCGAAAGCTCGGACCATCGGGGCCAATCTTGGCTTCCCTTAGCACCAGAGCCGTGTGCGGGCCAGCACCGAGAGTTCCCGTGGGCAACCAAACCGTAGCGATGCCGCCGCCCGGCGCTTCCTGGTCATAACTCATCTGCCCGGCGAAAAGGAGGCTGCTGGCCCCGCCGAGTTTCTGGTTGTAAGCCACGGCGGTAGCGGGCGTAGGAGAAATATTGGAAGGAGAAGCGGCTCGGCGCGCTCCGTCCGTAAACTCCATTCGAACGCGCGGCACGTTGAGCCCGCGATTCTCTGCGTGAAGAGTGGAGACGGCGCCGTTGGATTCGTCCATCCATTCGAGAACGGGCCGGACCGAAGCGGCAGAACGCAGCACCCACTTCCAATCATCCGGATTCGCTCCCGCATTGGAAGGCGTGCGGCGCAGTTGATCCAGCGACGCGTACATGGACTCGAGTTCAACGCGAACGACGGTGGTCAGATTGGGGCTAACGCGAACGTGTTTCTCGAGGGTAGGAAGAAAGCCGGCAAGGGTAACACGCAGCGTGTACAGGCCGGGGACAAGTTTGTTGCCTTGAAAAATTCCTTGGGTATTTGTCAGCAGGACGTGCGAGGCCGTTACTCCCGCGGATTCGGGAGCAAGCTCGACACTTGCGCCCATCTGCGGCGTGCCCGCCGTGTCACGCACGACTCCTGCAAGCTTGCCGAGGACCGGCTTCGCTTGCGCCACCGCCGGCTTAACAGCAAACGGAGAAACGCCAACGGTCAGGACCA
>QHYL01000227.1 GCA_003224105.1 Acidobacteriota bacterium
GGTTCGAGCGAGGGTTTGCATGTCTCAAGTCTCCACGCCGCACACACATACAGGAGCGCGCCGGCGCAGCCAGCGCGTGCTTATGCAAGTCGGTATCCGCGTTCGTGGCAAGGACGCCCAGGGCAAGGATTTCGAGGAAGGCACGGAAACTCTCGCAATCAACGCGCATGGCGCGCTGGTATTGCTCAGCGCGCGCGTGATCAGCGGCGCTGTAGTCCAAATGAAGCACAACAAGACCGGAGAGGAACAGGAGTGCCATGTGGCATTTCTCGGCCCGGTGCGCGGCGGCAAAGCGGAAATCGGCGTGGAATTCACTGCGCCGAGACCGAACTTTTGGCGTGTGGCCTTCCCTCCCGAAGACTGGTCGCCCAAAAATCCCGAAGCGCGCAGCGCCACCAACAAGCTCCGCGCGCAAAAGTAAGTTGCTCCCCAAGGACACTCGAATTTTCCGGAATTCTTCTTCAGTGAAAAGACAAACGCACAAACCAGGCCGGAATTTTAGCGCATGGGAATAGGGAATTGTCTAATCGGCGGAACTTACTTTGAGGTTTCTTTCTTCGCCATCATCGCGGACAACAGCCATTTTCGCAGCACCATCAGGTAGTAGGGCCTCGTCTCTGTGAACATCAGCCCCATGCCCAGTTTCTCCTGGATATAGATCACCGACGCCTGGCCTTCGTAAAACTCGGTTGCGGTGAACACTTTCACCGTCATCGAAGTCCCCTCCGGGTACGGGCTCTCCGTGCTTACGTAGCAGCCGTTCAAGCTGAGTCCAGTCACGCGTGCAGTTCTTTTGTCTTGCGACGAACCCTCACGCATTTCGATGGAGGCTTCGAAGGGATAACGAGGTGTGCGCCGCCGGTCCTGTTCCATATTCCTCCCGGGCCAAGCAATCGTGTTGATTCTATCCCCGCCAGACAAAGGGGATCAGTATTTCTTCGGTATAGTGTTTTTATATCAAACAGCCGTTTAGGCAGCGGATGTTGGCAAGAGCTCGATCTTTTTGCGCGAGAGGGAGCTGAAGAACCTTAGAGTTTCGTGTAAGCCGGTTAATGCAGCCGGTTAATGCCGCAGGAGCATATTCTCAGTCACCTGAGGGGTACCCGACGAAGGCGCGGAGTGCTATTCTGCGTTCCGATTTTGCCTCTCTGCGGTAACCACCGTAGCGCGGCCTGTTCTCTCCGGTTGCTGCTTGCCCCTGCCAGCGTCTCGGGGATGGCAGCGCGTGACTAAGGTCTTCCCGGAGCCTGCGCCTCGCTCGGAACAGTCGCAAGCGCACCGTCAGCGACGATATTCCCAGCCGCTCCGCCACTTCGAGCGTCGAGTATCCCAGGACGTCGCGCAGCAGACACACGCGCCGCAAATCCGGGCGGAGCCGCTTGATCGAATCAGCCATGCGCCTTCGCGTCTCCAGCCGCGCGAAGCCTTCCTCAGGATCTACGCTTCGGGCGGCAATACCGCTTCCCAGGGTCTCTTCCCCGATGCCGCTGGGCTCCTCCAGGGAGAGCATCCTTCCCTCACGCCGTTTGCGGATGATGTCAATGGAGGCGTTCGTGCCAATCCGGGAGACCCACGCATGCAAATCGTCTCCCTTTTCGTCGCGTTTTCCGGCGCCCGCAAACTGCTCCAGCCCGCGGATCACTTTCAGGAACGCGTCCTGGCGCGCATCTTCTGCATCCGCTGGGTTTCTCGTGAACCGAAGGGCTCCGCGGTACAGACCAGTGGCGTATGGCAGGATCAACTTGGCCAATGATTCGCGATTGCCTTTTTGCGCCTGAAGCAGCAACGCGGGCCGAGTAACAGCTTCGATATCTAGAGATAGGGTAGCCATGACGAGCGGAGGAAAGGCAGTTGAATCGCCAAGCGAAAGCTCCCACAAACCTAAAGAAACTAAAGCACTTAGTGCCGTAAATGGGAATGTTGCGCAAATGAAGAGTGCCCGTTTTTGGGACGCCACGTGGGCGATTCCGGGCACTAAGTGAAAGTCACTGTGCCTCGCAAACACCGCGCGGGAATTGTCGCCAAGGTCTTCAGGGATCTACACTTCGAAAACCGGAAACCACGGCCTGACTCTATTCGGCGGGCTGCAGCTTGTCTCCCTGCATTTCCCATTCGATGCGCACCAGAAAATCGAAATGCATGCCTTCCGTTTTGAGCCATCCTTCCAGCGCCTCGCGCGATTCCGCGCGAAACTCCACAAACATTTTCCCTTCCAGCATGTTGACCAGCACGCGCTCGGCGCGCGCCGTCCCGCCGGCTTGCATGCGCTGCGCAAGAGCCTCCGCTCCCTGCCGCGAGAGGCAAGCGAGTGTGTGCTGCGTAAGGTAGCGTGGCATCAGAACTCCTGAAAGGAAACTGACATCAAATGAAGGCCGTACCCGCCCGCTGCCGCGTTAGAGCATTCTTCACTTCAAAATCTTTCCGAGCCTGCGGTCCTTTAGGATCGATAGCAGGCCCAAAAGGAAAATCCAAAAGCGTAGAAAATGCTGGCAGCTCGAGTGAAAGCCCCAACGCTTCCACAGGCAAGCTGCCGGTTCGTCGCGTCGTCCTGTACAAGAACGGCGTCGGCTATTTCGAACATTTGGGACATGTGCGCGGCAATCAGGACGTGCATGTGGACTTCACCAGCGCGCAATTGAACGACGTGCTGAAGTCGCTCACCGTGCTCGATCTTTCTGGCGGGCGCATCACCGGAGTGGATTACAACTCCGAAGCTCCGTTGGCGCGCCGGCTCGCGACGTTGCGGCTGGCGCTGGGCGAAAAGCCGACCACAGCGGAGTTTCTCGGTGCCTTAAGGGGCGCGCGACTGGAAGTGCGCAACGGAAATGGCCCAGCCCTTGCCGGGAAACTGCTAAGCGTGGAGAGGAAAACCCGCACGGGAACCAACTGGACCGTGGAGACGGACGAAATCTCCCTGATTACCGACGGCGGCGAGGTTCGCAGCGTTGACCTGAATCCCTCAACCAGCGTTCGGATCACGGAAAAGGATCTGCAAGTGGAAGTGGGACGGTACCTGGGCCTGGTCGCCTCGTCGCGAGATCAAGATGTACGCCGAATGACCATTTCCACCACCGGATCTGGCGAACGAAATCTTTTCGTGAGCTACATCAGCGAAGTGCCGATTTGGAAGACGACTTACCGTATCGTGCTTCCCTCCAAAACTGACAAAAAGCCTTTGCTGCAAGGCTGGGCCATCGTGGATAACACCGTCGGCGAAGATTGGGACGGTGTCGAGCTTTCCCTTGTTGCTGGAGCGCCGCACTCATTCATCCAGCAACTCTCGGAGCCATTCTATGGAAGGCGGCCGGTGGTGCCTCTTCCCGAAAGTGTGCAGCTCTCCCCACAAACTCACGCCGCCACCCTCCTGCGCGGCAATGGCCGATTGAGCGGAGTGGTGACGGATCTTACAGGAGCGATTATTTCCGGGGCTCTCGTGCGGCTGCTCGATGAAAACAACAATGTGATTGCGCAGACGAACACGGAAAGCAACGGCCAGTGCGCGTTCTCGGGGGTCTCGACGGGGAATTACCGCGTAGAGGTTGAACACTCTGGATTCAAAAAAGATGTAATTGCGGGGTTGAACGTCTCCCCTGGCGAAAACCAGCTTAACCCGCAACTACAGGTGGGGTCGGTTACCGCGACCGTGGAGGTGACCGCCAATGCCTCTACGTTGAATACAACGACTTCGGAGTTGGCCGTAACGGCCAGCAAGCTGAGTGGCGTGGCGAACCGGCCACATGTGGGTGTTGGTTCCGGGAGCGGCGTCGGCGGAGGTGCTTTCTCCGCGGCACTTGGTCCCGCCGGACCGTCGACGGCAAGTCTAGAGGAGGCTCGGGCGATGGCCGAGGCCGCCGCGAGCGGACAGGAACTCGGTGACCTGTTTGAATACAAGCTCAAGGACCGGGTTACCCTGAAGAAGAACCAGTCGGCCCTCGTGCCTATCGCGCAGACGGAAATCGAAGCCGAGAAAGTTTCGCTGTGGAGCGGAACAAGCGATTCGGGACGGCCATTGCGAGGACTTTGGCTCAAGAACACGAGTTCGCTGACATTCGACGGAGGCAGCTTTAGCGTCTTGGAAAACGAAGTATTTGCCGGTGAAGGCTTGATGGATCCCATCAAGCCGGGAGAGCGGCGTTTGATCTCCTATGCGACAGATTTGGGCCTCCTTATGGAAGCGTCAAAGAATGGCCAGCCGCAACACGTCACGCACGTGAAGATTTCCAAGGGAGTGCTGACGCAAATCAGCGAGCTGCACGAACGGACGCTCTACGTCGCGCGGAATCAGGACGAAGCAAAGCACACGCTGGTGATCGAGCATCCGGTGCGGGCCGAATGGAAGTTGGCCAAGGGCGCGGTCGAGCCGGAAGAGAAAGCTCCCGGCGAGTATCGCTTTCGGATGGAAGTGCCGCCAAAGGCCACCGCCTCTCTCCCCATTGAAGAAGTGCGGACGCTCTCAACAGCCTTCGAGCTCTCGAACCTGAATGACGACCAGATCGCCGTGTTCGTAAAGCAAGGCACGATCACGCCGGAGATGGCCCAGGCACTGGAAAGAATCTCCGCGCAGAAAGCCGTGGTCGCCAAGCTGGAAGCGGAAATGGAAAACCGGCAGAAGGACATTGACCGCATCGTGGAAGACCAGGGCCGCTTGCGCGAAAACATGAAGGCTCTGCGCGGGAGCGCGGAAGAAAAAGCTCTGTTGCAGCGTTACACCAAGCAACTGGACGAGCAGGAGACCCAGCTTGAGGCGCTGCGCAAAAAAATTCACGACACCGAGACACAACGGGATAAAGCCAACGATCAGCTGGAAAAGATGATTGACGACCTGCAAATCGAAGCGACGTTGTCATAGCGAGGAATAGGCGGCGCCTTTGGACCAACGCACATGCAAAGGAGGGAATAACAGTCCACCTGTCCTTGCTGGCAGGTGGTAGGAAGGCACATTTTTGTCGCCATAAGACCCAGCGAGTCCGGCGCGGCCTAAACTTAAGTTGAAGTGCGAAGGGTAACTGCAACCCGGATCCGCAACCCTTGGAGCGCTCTCAGCAGAGAGCGCCTGTGAGGTTTCAAATATGAGACGCATCGTTTTGTTTCTAACGATTGTTGTGCTTGCTCTCGCCACCGTTCGCAACTTGGCTGCTGCGCCGCAGAAAAAAGGCACTGCCACCGTAACGGGCGTAGTGCTCGGGCCCGATGACAAACCCGTGCCGCACGCGGCTGTAACCTACCAATCCTCGGGCGGCAACGCTCCGCATGCCGTTCACGCGGACGCCCACGGCCATTTCACAATCGCGAACCTTCGCGCGGACAACTACGACATGCGTGCTTCAGGAAGGGGCGTTTTTTCCGAGTGGGAGAAAAACATCTACGTGCGCAAAGGAAAAACGAAAAACGTGACGCTACGCCTGATTTACGCCAAAGAGATTCCCAAAGCCTATGTCAAAGGTAAGCCGAACCCGCAATAGCAAGGACAAATGACTCGTGATTGGTGACTGGTGACTCGTGGCAAACCCTTTGCCCCGCGATTTCACGAGTCACGAATCACAGGTAACGAGTCACGGTTTCTTACTGGTAGATTAGCTGGGCAAGCTCGTGTAGATCCGCAACCGAGACATCCGAGACGGCGCAGTATTCCATCCCCTGATGACGCCAGTGCAGCCATTGATAGCCTTGCCTCAATCCAGGAGGATGAATCGGTGTGTCCGGCTCTTTCGTGGGCAGGACGAAAACATTGATGAAGTGCTTCCTCCGCGCATAAACCAGCACCGCAACGTTACGGCCCCCCAGGACATCCAGGCGCCCGCCAATTAACGAAAAACCGTCATCCGCATAGTCCTTGACAGGCGGCGCGAAATCGAGCTTGCCATTGAACCACGGCTTCACGGTGTGCTGGTCCGTGGAAGCTACGTCGGTAAGGTGCCCCGGCTGCAGCGAACGGATATGCGCGTCGATCAACTCGGCGGCCGTAAAGGGAGGGGGCGCAACACCGTTTGCCGTCCCGGATCCGGATCGCGGCCAGGCGTACCAGGAGATGCTAGCGACGAGAAGAATTGACGCCGCAACCGCCACCCACCGCCAAGCTGGAATCCGATGTGCCACGGGAGCGGCGGTAGCTGCGTCTAAATCAGCGCGGACTTTCTTGCGGAGCGACGCCGGAGCGCGTTCACAAAGACTGCTGCGCTGAAGAGCGGAGCGCAGCGATTCTTCCACCTCCAGGGCCTTCGCGCAATCACGGCAATCCTCGAGATGGCGCTCGAATTCCGCCGAACGCGACGCGTCCAGCTCGCCATCCAGATAGCCGTGCAGCGCCGTGCGAGTGAAATCACAGCTCACGGGAAGCCTCCTGCACCGGAGGCTGCGTGAGGGCACGTTGCAGCCGCTGGCGCGCGCGGGCCAGCGCGGACATCACCGTGCCTATGGGAATCGCGGTAATCGCAGCAATCTCCTTATAAGAGCATCCTTCCAGTTCGCGTAAAACCAGTACTTCCCGGAACCGCGGCGGCAGCGTCTCCAGCGCGCGGCCCAAACGCTCCCGGTTGTCTCCCGCGATGGCCAGTGTTTCCGGCGAAACGCTCGGCTGCGGATGCAGCTCCTCGTCGAATTCGGTCATCAATTCCACAGGGCGATTCTTCTCCAACCAGGTGTAACAGGTATTTCGCACAATTTGTAACAGCCACGCACGCGCGTCTCCGCCATGGAATCCGCGGAAAAAGCGGTAAGCGCGGAGCATCGCTTCTTGCGCTACATCTTCTGAATCCTCGCGGCTTCTTAAGAGCCAGCGCGCAAGGTTAAAGGCGGCGTCGAGGTGGGGCAAAACGAGCTGCTCGAAGCGCGCCCGCTCGTGCACATCCAACACGTCCGACCCACTCCCCTTTTCAATCCCACTCATGGGCACAAACCGCCTCTGAAGCTATTTTATTCCCCATTGTCCCTTTAGAGTGACGAATCTGGCAACTGGTTGGTAAGCGGCCAAACGGCAGGCAGACCGGAAACCAGTGCCGGGAATAACTTGCCGTCCCTGGCGGTCTGCACAAACGAAACACGTCCCATACGCGGCGCGGGCTCCCTGGACTCTCTCACCCGCGCCGCCCTCCAACAAAAATTGGGGATCGGCGACGATAAACAGCATTGCTACTGGTGTCTCTAAAACACGGGGGAAAACGATGGCGGGTAAGGAGAAAGACGAGCTGTTGCACGACCACAATCACGACCGCATTGACGAGGATGGCATTGACCGGCGTGGATTCCTGAAATGTATGGCTTGGGCTGGCACGGGGGCCTTCTGCGTGATTCGCGGGGGCGTTCTTCGTTCCTATAGTTTCAGCCGCCTGCCGGCGCTGGACCCCAAGGAAATGGCTGGCGAATTGAGCTTCGCGCAAATCAGCGACAGCCACATGGGCTTCAACAAGGCCGCGAATCCAGACGTTGCCGGAACGCTGAAGGCCGCCGTGGACAAGATTAACGGATTGACGGTTGCGCCCGAGTTTCTTCTACACACCGGCGACATCAGTCATCTTTCGAAACCGGAGGAATTCGATGCCGTCCAGCAGATTCTGAAAGCTGCCAAGCCGCAAGACGTTTTCTATGTCCCCGGCGAACATGACGTCCTGAACGACGACGGAAAAGACTTCCTGGACCGCTTCGCCAAAGGCAGCAAGGGCGCGGGCTGGTACAGCTTCGACAAGAAAGGCGTGCACTTCATCGGGCTGGTGAACGTCATGAACCTTAAGGCGGGCGGATTGGGATCGCTGGGCCACGAACAACTCGAGTGGCTCGAAGACGATGTAAAGCTTTTGAAACACAGCACTCCCATCGTGGTGTTCGCGCACATTCCGCTGTGGTCGGTCTACCCTGAATGGGGTTGGGGCACCGAAGACAGTGCCCAGGCCTTGTCCTACCTGAAAAAATTCGGCTCCCTCACGGTCCTGAACGGGCACATTCACCAGACCATGCAGAAGGTCGAAGGAAACGTCACGTTTCACACCGCCGCTTCGACCGCTTTTCCGCAACCCGCGCCGGGCAAAGCGGATTCACCCGGGCCGATGAAAGTGCCGGCCGAGCAGTTGAAAAGCCTCCTGGGAATTACGGACGTCAACTTCGTGCGTGGCCAGCAAGCCCTGGGCGTCGTGGATTCCACGCTCGAGTAAGGCCTCCATCAGCATCCGAGCAATTCAAACTTTTCGAAACTAAATCACCAAAGGAGAAGATCATGAGGAGAAGTGTGTCCGTAGCAGTTTTGATCACAGTTGTTGTTCTGGGGTTCGCTGTATGGGGTGCGAGAAACTCCGGCGTAGCCGCGCAGGGGAAAGCCCAAAACGCCGAAGTGAAAATCGACAATTTCAGCTTCGGACCCGCCATGGTAACGGTTCCCGCAGGCAGCACCGTGACCTGGACCAACCATGACGACATTCCCCACACGGTGGTGAGCGCGGATGATCCCAAAGCCTTCAAGTCCAAAGTGCTGGACACCGACGAAAAATTCTCTTTCACTTTCACCAAGGCTGGCAGCTATTCCTACTTCTGCTCGGTTCACCCGAAAATGACCGGCAAGGTCGTCGTCCAATAAAGACCGCAAGGTCATCCTGCAATGACCGCCAAGATTTTCGCGCAATCACTCGCACGGCGTAGGTAAAGCTGTGAACCAAGGGTTCCTTGGAACTTCGGTCCCTCTAGCAGCCGACATCGTTCTGCTGCTGGAGGTCGCGATGGGCGCAGGCCTTCTCTTCGGAGCGTGGCTCGCGCGCGCCAAGCGTTATCGCCAGCACGCCTGGTGTCAATCCGCCGTCGTGATCCTGAATTTAGCGGTGATCGCCGCGACCATGGCTCCCTCTTTTCATGCGCAAGTGCTTCCGCGAATCCCTGCCAAACTCTCTAGGCCTTACTTTGCCTGGGCAACCGCCCATGCCGCTCTCGGAAGCTTCACGGAACTCGCGGCTTTGTACATCCTGCTTGCCGCAGGCACGCGC
>QHYL01000727.1 GCA_003224105.1 Acidobacteriota bacterium
GGGGCGACGTACGATGTGGTGGTAAGCAACAGCGCGGGGACAGTGACAAGCAATGCGGCGACACTGACGGTGAATGCGGCGGCAACGGCGCCGACGATCACGACGCAGCCGGTGAGCCAGACGGTGACGGCGGGGCAGACGGCGACATTCAGCGTAACGGCGGCAGGCACGGCTCCGCTGAGCTACCAGTGGCAGAAGAACGGGGCGAACATTTCAGGGGCGACCTCGGCGAGCTACACGACACCGGCGACGACAAGTACGGATAACGGGGCGACGTACGATGTGGTGGTGAGCAACAGCGCGGGGACTGTGACAAGCAATGCCACGACCTTGACAGTGAACTGAAGAGTTTCGGTTTCCTGCTCTGGATCGTGCAATCGCATTGTGTCCCTCAATGCACTGATAACCGCCTTTCCGCGAAGCTGGTCGAAAAGCCTGTTACCGAGGAAGATTTGATTTTGACTTTGTCCCTTTAGAACTCTCCGGATATGCCCCCAGGGGAGATCCACTTGAAGGCCCTGGACCCGTTTAATTGTAGCTTCAACGCTGGAATTGCTCCTGGAATGCGTCGCGTGCCTCTGTCATCTCTCTTCACCAGCAACATGGCCAATCCCGGGGGCTGCCCGGCCAACTCCAGACTGCCACCAACTGCAGCAACGTCTACGTCATCAAGGCCCAATAGTCCGTCTTTCCACCTCTCTTCCTCGCACCCCGAAGTCGGCTCTTCGCGGCACGAATCCTTTTTCTGTCCCGGCGTGAACCTTGTCCCTAGACCGAATCGTGATTATACCCAAATAGTCCTCAACGTGTGCTCCTTGACGCACCGAGAAAGTGCTTCTTAGGAAGAACGGCTCGCGTCGCTCCTGTAGTACCTCTGTCAGACAAGTGTGGACACTTGTGCGGCACAAAATCTGGCGCGAAATTCATGGTTTTGCTGGCATCCCCGCTTTAAGTGAACTTCTATGCTCCTTAGCGCAGGCGGGATCGCCAAAAGGGAACCGCTGCGGCAGCGATAACCCACCCAACCAGCTGACCTTCAGACCAGTAGAAAAAAACATTTTCTTTCTCTACGGTAGTCCAAAGGATTTTCAAAGGGAGTTGGGGTAAAACAAAGCAGCAAACTTCCAGCCTCAGCGCTGCTTCGGGCCCTAGAAAAAAAATGAAAAAAGCAAAAGTGAGCGGAAGTGTGCGCACACGCAACGTCGAACGTTTTTCACATCAACAATCTCAACTGCGGAATAATCCCCTTACGAGGCCCGTGTCTCCTTTCTCTTGCGATTCCCCTTTGTGGAGGCTGCTCCTGTTGCTTGCTTTTCTTGTTCCCTTGGCAACAATTTCGGGCTGCGCCGGACTGGCCGGCAGCGTGAGCAACAATCCAGGTCCCTCCACGCTGAGCATTACCAATGTCCAGGCAATTTCCACGACGACGACAGGCGCGCAAGTCTCTTGGACTACGAATGTCGCCGCCAATTCAGTCGTGAATTATGGAACTACAACCTCATACGGATCGAGCACCCCTGTCGACTCCACGATGGTCACGAACCATGCGGTGGCCATTTCCGGACTGGCGGCAGGTACGACCTACTATTATCAAGTTCAGTCCACGGATTCTAAGAGCAACAACGGAAAGAGCGGCGGCCACAAGTTCGCCACTGCCAGCGTCACCATTTCTGGGACGATTACTCCCACGCAGGGCGGGAGCGCGGCGACGGTGACGCTCAGTGGGACGGCTAGCGCTACTACCACCACCAATAGCTCTGGAGCGTACACCTTCACAGGATTGGCGAATCAGATGGTGACGACAGGACAAACGGCGACATTCACCGTGGTCGCCAGTGGCACAGCGCCGCTGAATTATCAGTGGCAAAAGAATGGCACGAACATTGCGGGAGCGACGTCCAGCAACTATACGACGCCGGCGGCGACCACGGCTGATAGCGGCTCGGCGTTCCGGGTTGTGGTCACGAATTCTGCAGGGACGGTAACCAGCTCTGCGGCGACGCTAACCGTGAATGCGGCGGCAGTGGCGCCAACGATCACTAAGCAGCCGACGAACCTTACGGTCACCGCCGGGCAGACAGCGACTTTCACTGTGATGGCAACGGGCACTGCACCATTGAGCTATCAGTGGCAAAAGAACAGTGCGAACATTTCTGGGGCGACTTCGTCGAGTTACACGACTCCAGTGACAACGGCTTCAGACAGCGGCTCTACTTACAAGGTTGTCGTCGGCAACACCGCAGGCACGGCAACCAGCAACGCCGCCACCTTGACCGTGAACGCCGCAGCGGTAGCCCCGGCCATCACCACGCAACCTTCAAGTCAAACAGTGACCGCAGGGCAGACGGCGACATTTAGCGTGACAGCGACCGGGACCGCCCCACTGAGCTACCAATGGCAGAAGAATGGGCTGAATATCGCGGGCGCAACCTCGTCAACTTACATGACCCCTGTAACCACAACCGCAGACAGCGGTTCGACAATCGACGTCGTGGTGAGCAACTCCGCGGGCACAGCGACGAGCGACGCGGCGACACTGACGGTTAACGTCCAATCCTCTGGCGGGAACCCCACTTGCGGCATTTCCGGAGATACCTCCAACCACATACCTACGGATTGGAGCACGTTCGTGCCGCCGGCGAAGGGGCAAAGCTATGTCGACTCCAGCTTTGGCTGCACCGTCACGCGCATCACGGATGC
>QHYL01000728.1 GCA_003224105.1 Acidobacteriota bacterium
CCGCACCGAGTTCCATAGCAATCGCGGCATCGGAAGCCGTACCTACGCCCGCATCCACAATCATCGGCACTTCGGTGATGCGCTCGCGCAGAATACGCAGATTCGCGGGATTCTGAATCCCTAGGCCAGAGCCGATCGGCGCGGCAAGAGGCATCACTGCGGCCGCTCCCGCATCAATCAGCTTGCGTGCCGCGATGAGGTCATCGTTCGTGTATGGCAGGACGACGAATCCTTCTTTGACGAGCACGCGTGTGGCTTCGATGAGCTGCTCCGTGTCTGGAAAAAGCGTTTGCTGATCCCCGATTACTTCCAGCTTGATCCAGTTCGAAAGCCCCACTTCGCGCGCCAGCCGCGCCGTGCGAACCGCTTCCTCCGCCGTATAGCAAGCCGCCGTATTCGGCAAAATAAAAATCTTCTCGCGGTCAATATAGTCGAGCAGCGATTCTTTCGATTTGTCCGTCAGGTTCACGCGCCGCACGGCCACCGTCACCATCTCCGCCCCGGAAGCCGCATGCGCCCGCGCCATTTCCTGAAAGCTGCGGTACTTCCCTGTCCCCACGATAAGCCGCGACTGAAACGCGCGCCCGGCAATCACTAAATTGTCTGCCATAACGAACCTCAACTGGATTTTAGCCCCTGCCAGCCGCGGGGACAAATTCCCGAGCGAGAAACCACAACCGGCAATCTAGCCAAGACCGCTCAGGGTCACTATAATCAGCGTTCGCACCATGCCATTCAATGGGAGGTTTACCGATGCGGTTTCGAGCAGTTGTGCTGATTTTCGTTTGCGCGCTTGCAGCGTGCGGCCTTTTCGCGCAGGACGTTGACATTCCTTTCAAAGAATTCACGCTCGACAATGGGCTGACGGTCATCGTCCACGAAGACCACAAGGCTCCCATTGTCGCGGTGAATCTCTGGTATCACGTCGGCTCAAAAAACGAAAGGCCCGGCAAAACCGGATTCGCGCACCTCTTCGAGCATTTGATGTTCGGCGGCAGCGAACATGCCAAGGGCCGCTACATTGACGCCATGGAAAAAATCGGCGCCACCGACCTCAACGGCACCACCAACAATGACCGCACCAACTACTTTGAAAACGTGCCGACTTCCGCGCTCGATTACACGCTCTGGATGGAATCCGACCGCATGGGCTTCCTGCTCGGCCAGCTCGATCAAAAGACGCTCGACTTGCAGCGCGGGAATGCCGCATCGATGGACGATGTGAAGGAATGGTTCAAGACGTATTACGGTCCATCGAACGTCGTGATTTGTCTCGCCGGAGATATCGACTTCAAGACCGCCAAAGAAAAAGTTGAAAAATATTTCGGCAATATTCCCCCCGGGCCGCCGGTCGGGCACCAGGAAGCCTGGATCGCCAAAATGACCGGAACGCACAGGGGAGTGGTGCAAGACCGGGTTCCGCAAGCACGCATTTACAAGGTCTGGAACGTGCCGCCAGACGGGACTCCCGACGGAGATTACCTCGATCTCGTGAGCGACGTTCTCAGCTCAGGGAAAAGCTCGCGTTTCTACAAGCGCCTCGTCTACGACGACCAGATTGCTACGAACGCCAATGCCTTCGTGGACCTAAGAGAAATCGCCGGCCAGTTCCGCATCCAGGCGACGGCGAAGCCCGGAGGTGATTTGGCCCAGGTCGAAAAAGAATTGGAAGAGGAGTTGGCGAGATTCCTCAAGGACGGGCCCACGGCTGAAGAGCTCGCTCGCGTGAAAGCGCAGTATCAGGCCAACTTCATCCGCGGTATTGAGCGCATCGGCGGCTTCGGCGGAAAATCCGACCAGCTCGCGCGGAACCAGGTTTTCCACGGCGAGCCCGCGCACTACAAGGTTTCTCTCAAACGCGTGCAGGAGGCCACAGCCGAAGATTTGAAAGCTGCCGCGAATCGCTGGCTCACCGATGGCGTTTACATTCTCGAAGTGCATCCCTTCCCCGATTACAAAACGGCTGCCGCGGGTGCGGACCGCACGAAACCTCCAACCATTGGAACTCCTCCAGCTCTCAAGCTGCCAAAACTGGAGAGGGCCACACTCTCAAACGGCTTGAAAGTCATTCTCGCGGAACGCCACGAAGTGCCGCTTGTTTCTTTCTGGCTTGACCTCGATGCCGGTTACGCCGCCGATCCCGCCGGCCAGCCGGGAACCTCGACCATGGCCACGTCGCTTCTCAGTGGCGGCACAAAAACAAGAAACGCCCTGCAAATCAGCGACGAGGAGGCATTGCTTGGCGCACAGATCGCCGCCTACTCGAATCTCGACCTGTCTGTCGTGCGGCTGTCGTCTTTGAAATCGAAATTGGATTCTTCTCTCGAATTGTATTCCGACCTCATCCTGAATCCCCTCTTCCCGGAAGACGATTTCAAGAAGCAGCAGAAACTGCAAATCGCCGCCATTCAGCGCGAGCAGACCACGCCAATTCAAATGGGCTTGC
>QHYL01000228.1 GCA_003224105.1 Acidobacteriota bacterium
CAATGTCCATGGTGCTTACGCCGTTTTTCTTTTGAATCGCGTCGCTGAAAACCACTTCGTGCATCGAGGGCAAGGAATAGGGCAGGTCGTAAACGCCTTCGAGGTGCTTTCGAATGTAATTCGCATTGAGGACCGCGTCTTCGGTGGCTTGGCGCACGCCAGGACCGTACGCAAGAATGTACGCGAGCGCGCGAACCAGCACTCCAAAGTTGCTGCTGAACGCCCTCACGCGCCCAATCGAATCCGGCCGCACGGGCTCCAGCGCCAGCCGACCGTTTTCTTTTTCCACCAGGATCGGCACCGGCCGGAATGGTTCGAGAATGTTCTTCATCGCCACAGGACCCGCGCCCGGCCCTCCACCGCCGTGCGGCGTTGAAAAAGTCTTGTGCAGGTTGAGGTGCATCACATCGACGCCAAGATCGCCCGGCCGCGTGATTCCTGCGAGCGCGTTCATGTTTGCGCCATCCATGTAGAGTAGCGCGCCCTTCGCGTGCAAGATCTGCGCAATTTCCGGCAGGCGCTGTTCGAAAATCCCCAGCGTCGAAGGATTGGTGATCATCAGCGCCGCAACGTCTTCCGTCACCAATTTGCGCAAAGCTTCGACGTCCACTTGTCCGTGCGATTCGGACTTGATGTTTTCGACTTCGTAGCCCGCAATAACGGCGGTGGCTGGATTTGTGCCGTGCGCGGAATCGGGAATCAGCACTTTCTTGCGCGGGCTGCCCTGCTTCTGCAAGTATGCGCGAATCAAAAGCAATCCGGTGAGCTCTCCTTGCGCGCCTGCGGCCGGCTGCAACGTAATGGCGTCCATCCCGGTAATTTCGAGCAGGCATTTTTCCAGCAGGCGCAGGATTTTCAAGCAGCCTTGCGAGAGTTCTTGCGGCTGATAGGGATGCTCCGTCGCGATTCCTTCGAGCCGCGCTACGAATTCATTCACGCGCGGGTTGTACTTCATGGTGCAGGAGCCGAGCGGATACATGCCAAGATCGATGGCGTGATTCCAGGTGGAGAGCCGCGTGAAGTGGCGCAGCACTTCGATTTCGCTCACTTCGGGGAAGCCTTCGACGCCTTCCTTGCGATGATGTGCGCCAAGCGCTTTGGCTGGTTCCGCGGCCGGCACATCCAGTGGCGGCAATTCGAACGCGCGCTTTCCCGGCGACGATTTCTCGAAGATCAGTCCTTCGTTCTGATTTACGTGCCGCGACACTTTTCTGATTGTTTCGTTCATATTTTCCTAAATCGGCTGTTCCAGCGCCCGCTTCACCGCGCCGGCAAATCGCTCAATCTCCGCGCGGGGCGTTGTTTCCGTCACGCATACGAGCGCGCGTTTGGTCAGCTCCGGATAAGACGTACCCAGCGCTAACGGCCCGACAATTTTTTCGCGCAGCAGTTGAGAATTCACGATTTTCACCGAGCGCGGCAGCTCGACCGTGAACTCGTTGAAGAAAGGCGCGTCGAACGTTCGCCGCACGCCGGGGATTTTCAGCAACTCGCCCAACGCAAACTGCGCTTTTGAGAAATTCTGCTCCGCCATTTCGCGCAAGCCTTCTTTGCCCAGAAGCGTCAGGTGCACCGTGGCCGCCAGCGCGCAAAGCGCCTGGTTCGTGCAAATGTTTGAAGTGGCTTTCTCGCGGCGAATGTGTTGCTCGCGGGTAGCCAGCGTCAGCGCAAATCCGCGCCGCCCCTCGGAATCGGTGGTCTGACCAGCGAGCCGCCCCGGCATCTGGCGCACATACTTTTCGCGCGCGGCAATTACGCCGGCAAACGGTCCACCGTAACTCGGCGGCAAACCGAAGCTCTGCGCTTCCATCGCGACAATGTCCGCCTCCGCGGGTGGACGGAGCAGCCCCAGCGAGACGCCCTCGGCAATCGCCACGACAAACATCGCGCCAACCGCGTGCGCCGCTTCCGCCAATGGCGCGTACGTTTCGATGGCTCCAAAAAAATTCGGGGATTGCGCAACAACCGCGGCTACGTCGTCTTTCAACGCAGCCTGCAACGCTTTCACATCAACGGTCCCGCTCGTGGTAAAAGGAATCTCCTCAATGCGCAATCCGGAATTCTTCGCGTAGGTCTTCAGCACTTCGCGATATTCCGGATGCACCGAGCGCGCCACCAGCACGCGCCGTCGTTGCGTTAGCCGCTCTGCCATCAACACCGCTTCCGTCGTGGCCGTCGAGCCGTCGTACATCGAAGCGTTCGCGACGTCCTGCCCCGTGAGCTGGCACATCAAAGTTTGAAACTCGAAGATCGCCTGCAGTGTGCCCTGTGAAATTTCCGCCTGATACGGTGTATATGAAGTGAGGAACTCCCCGCGCTGGATGATGGTGTCCGTCACTACGGAACGCAGATGGTTGTAAACGCCCGCGCCGAGAAAGCTCGTGTATTCCGCCGCGTTTTCTGCCGCGCGCTCTTTGAAATACTGGATGACCTCCGCTTCCGAATACGGCCCGGGAATCTTCAACGCTTCGGGCAGCCGGTATTTCTCCGGAATGCTGGAAAACAATTCGTCAATCGATCTTTTGCCGATGGCGGCCAGCATTTCCTGCCGCTCGACGGCGCTCTTCGGGAGATAGCGCATTAGGCGGAGGTTTCCTTGCCCTTCTCCGCGATGTAGGCTTCGTACGCGGCCGCATCCATCAAGTCGCTGATCCTTGCGGCGTTCGTCAGGCGCACTTTGATCAGCCACGCGGCTCCGTGCGGGTCACTATTGATGGTTTCCGGCTTATTCTGAAGTTCGCTGTTTACTTCAATCACTTCGCCGTTCGCGGGTGCGTAGATTTCGCTGACGGCCTTTACCGACTCCACCGTGCCAAAGGATTTACCCGTCTCGACCTTCGCGCCGGGCTTGGGCAGTTCGACGAACACCACGTCGCCCAATTCGTGCTGAGCGTGATCGGTGATGCCGATGGTGGCGAGGTCCCCCTTCACATCCATCCATTCATGCTCCTTGGTGTAGCGCCGGTCTTTGGGATATCCCATTTACAATCTCCTCTGCAGCCTTTCGAATACGATCTTGTGCTAAACCGTTCTTGGATTGCGGAACTCTCCCTTAATTCTTTCGTGCCCCTGCATCTTCCAAAGCTTTCTGCAAGTCCGGGTGTTCTGTCAGAACTTCCATCATGGCTTGTCGCCCCAGCTCTTGTCCCATGTTCATCGCTGCGGTCTGAGTCTCGATGACTAATTGGGGCAATACCGAAAGCATCTTTTTTCCCAACGGTGTCTGGTAAAACTGCGCCAGCCCGTTGACATCCTCTTTTGTGAGATATCTGTCGTAAATCGGAACCATCAAGTCCATCAGGTCGCCCGTTTTCATTTTGCCCTGAAACTTTTCAAAAAACAGAGGAATCAGTTTGTCTTGATATTCTCCTGGCGGCAGCATCTTGGAGAGCGTCGGCTTCATATTCTCGCTCATTCCAGCAAGCACTTGTACCATGGAGCTCCGCGTACCTTGAATCTCGAACAGCTTCCGAATGGCTGCTTCTTTTTCAGGATCCACCCTTACTGAAGCCTTGGAAGCCAGTTCCTGCGTCTTTGTCGGTGCTGCTGATTGCGTTATCGCTGGCTCGGTCTTTGTTGGCGCTGGTTTGCCGGTTGCCGCGTTTTGACCCAAAGCCAGCGGCCCCACCCAAAGCAAAACAAACGCTGCAAGAGTTTTCACAAATTCTCCCTAAGCGGCTGTCTGTTTCTTGGGCCGCTTGTAAAACGGAGTTGCAACCACCTGGGCCTTGTACTTTTGTCCGCGAATTTCCACGTAAAGCACAGTGCCTATCGCTGAAAATGGAGGCGGCACGTACGCCAGGGCAATGTTTTTGCCAAGCGTTGGCGAAGGCGAGCCGCTCGTCACGACGCCGATGCGTTCGCCCCTTTCGTCGCAGCAACAATACTCGTCGCGCGCAATGCCGCGGTCGATCATCTCGATGCCCACAAGCGTTCGCTTCACTCCCGCGGCTTTGGCGCGCTCCAGCGCGGCGCGGCCGATAAAGTCGCCCTTCTCGATTTTGCAATAACGGTCCAAGCCCGCTTCCCACACGTTGATCTTGTCGCTGATCTCGTGCCCATACAGCGCCATCTTCGATTCCAGCCGGAGCGTGTTGCGTGCGCCCAGGCCGCAGGGAACGATGCCGAATCCGCGCCCTGATTCCACCACCTGATTCCAGACGCGTTCGCTGGTCGCGACATCGGAGGGCACGTAGATTTCGAATCCGTCTTCGCCCGTATAGCCCGTGCGCGCAAGCAACGTATTTTTCAACCCGCACACGGCACCGTGGGTGAACCAATAGTTTTTAATTGTACTTAAATCCGCGTCCGTCAGTTTCTGCACGACCTCCGCGGCTCGCGGCCCTTGAATCGCCAATTGCGCGTACGCGTCGCTCAAGTCCTCCACCACGCAATCGAAACCCTTGGTGTTCTCGCGCACCCAGTTGATGTCCTTCTCCCGCGTGCCTGCGTTAATCACCAGCAGATAATCATCTTCGCCCAGACGATGCACGATCACGTCGTCCACAAACGTGCCTTCGGGGTAAAGCATCGCCGAATACTGCGCCTGGCCGATGGCCAGCTTGGACGCATCGTTCATGGTGATGTGTTGCGTTGCCGCCAGCGCTCCGCCAGGTTGCTTGCCGCTGCGAATGCGAATGTCGCCCATGTGGCTGACATCAAAAACTCCCACGCTTCCCCGAACTGCCTTGTGTTCCGCGATCAAGCCGCCGCTCGAGGGGTACTCGACAGGCATGTCCCAGCCGCCAAAATTGACCATTTTCGCGCCAAGGCGGCGGTGCAATGCATTCAACGGCGTTTTGCGAAGCTCGTTCACGGGAGAAATTGTGGAGGAATCCATTCCCATCGCTCGGGCAGAGACCGATACTAACATGCGCCTCCCAAGGGGTCAAAATCGGAGGAGTTCCACGATTCAGCGAGCGCATGCAAGATTCACGGCCCTTTGCGCACGTTCGCCTTGCCGCGCGCGGCTCAGCTCAGGTACAGTTTTCTAGAGGGCGCGCCTATGGACGGTCCTACCGTTTGTGTGCAGTGCGACATGCCGGAGTCGCGCTGCACTTGCGAAAAGTACTGCACCATTTGCAAAGGGCAGACCAACATCCGTCTCTGCGCCGACGGCCTCTATTACTGCCCGGATTGCCGGGAAGCCTGCGACGTTGCGCTGGCTACGAGCCGTGGCCACTGAACCCAAAAACCTGCACATGTGCATTGACGCCGACGCGCGGCTGGCAGCGGCGGCAGGTGGCGTAGCCCGTTTCCTGGCGGACGCCGCGGGTCTGGAAAGCGAAGCGGTGGCCCGGCTGCAATCCGCGGTCATGGAAGCGTGCCTGGAAGCCTTCGAGCATTTGGCCGGGAAGCATCCTCATTTAGAGATTGATTTTGCGCGTTTCTCCGATCGCCTTGAGGTTTCCCTCTCGCATGAAGACGCCAGCCCCGCTGTTGGCATGCACACCATTACTGGCTTTTCGGCAAACAGACTGAAACATCTCGGAGACGCGAGAACGCCGGAGGGCGTCGATCGCGTGCAACACGAAACACACGGCAAGGAAAGCGTGACGCGCCTGACCAAATACCTTGGCCAGGTGGCTCCCAGTCTGTAGACGGTGTCAAAAGCGGAATGCGCTGGATTGAAGCTCAGTCCGGCCGATTTCTTTTTCAACTGAATTTCGGTCTCCTACATCTTCAGGGCAAACGTATTTTTGCGAATGAGCGAGGTCATCTGGTCATCGCTCAACGACATGCGCAGCGTTACGCGGTCCCCCGCGGGTACGATTTTTGCTTGGTCCAGCAGGTCAGCGAGGTCCGGATTTTCTTTTTGTGCCTGATAGCGCTTATAGAGGAACCCTGCTTGGAGCAATTGGCCCAGTGTGTTCGCATCTTCCACAGAACCGCAAACAGCTTGGAACTTTCCATCAATGCCGCTGCTGGCGTCCACGTTGATAATCAGGTTCTGCATGCGCGCAACCAGCTTCGCGGCCTCGGGAAACTGCTCGACTTCCGGCGCAAGCTGCTGCATGGCCAGCCGCGT
>QHYL01000229.1 GCA_003224105.1 Acidobacteriota bacterium
ACTTTCTGCTGAGGCAGGAAAACAACGCGCGAGTCACAAGTTTCCGGTGGTTATACCGCGAGGGTCACACCCGTTCCCATCCCGAACACGGAAGTTAAGCCTCGCTGGGCCGATGATACTGCGCGGGTAACTGCGTGGGAACGTAGGTCGCTGCCGGGATTAATCTGAAAAAGGCCGGTCTGATTTATCTTAGACCGGCCTTTTTGTTTTCTTTAAGATCTCTGGGAAAGCGTTCCTTCCCCCGATTCTTTCTACCCCCTTAGAAGCGATAGCCGAATCCAAAGGAAATGACCGGGTAATACTTGAACGGCGAAAGCTTGTTGTTGATTTTGGTTTGTTCCGCGGCGACGTTGGCTTGCACCGTGGGATCCGTTGCTGCATTGACGCAATTCAATCCCAAGGCATCGCAGGCGCTTCCGGTGAGGTTGAGTTTTGTGCGCGCCGAGCCTTGAAAAACAGCGCCCAACTCGATGTTGTAGGTGAAGTGCCTGTTTTGGGGAACCAGGTTTCCAAACCCAAACATGGCGGTCGGCGCCGCTTTCACGAAGTCCAGCTTGCCGTTCCCGGCAATCGGGTTCGTTGGGTCGCTTGTGTAGCTTGTGCCACCGAGCGTAAAAGTGCTGCCACCAGGCACGTTCGCTGTGGCCGTGGCGCCGTTCCCGTTGTAAACGAGCAAGCCCGGGCTCAGGTGAAACGTGTGGCCCAGGGGATACCAATCCAGGTGCGCTTCGCCAGAGCGCAGATTGAGCTGGCCCTTGTACGTGATTCCGTCGTGATTAAAGCCGCGGCTGTACTGAAAAATGTTGAATCCGCCTCGAACGTTCAGCCTGCTGCTGAGCGAAACGCCAACCTCCGCGCCAGCGCCTAGCGTTGATAGCCGAAGGCCAACGCCAATTAAGCCAGCCTCACCCCGCTTGGTTTGCCGCGGTGCCTGTGGGTCCGAGGAATCATTTCCAGTCGCGATTTCGCCCGGCGTGGATGCGGAATCCAGGGTAGCGGTGTTTGCTTCGGTCTTCTTCGTGCTTTCACCTGAGGCAGCAAAGGATGCAGCCGAAACCACAGTCAGCAGGCCGCATAGAAGCAATGCTTTCCGACATGTTTCGATCTTTCGCAACGTACGTCTCCTTTTTGAGTTTTGAACTGTCAAGAAAATGCTTGTGACACGGCGGAGATGCGGCCGCCTCGACCGGGAGCGATGCAGAATCGATCCGTTGGCGCGCGAGGATCAGACCAGGACGCGCGCACCCGGTTGTGAATGAAGGGTAGGTAGATTTTCCATGTCGCCTCGGGGAAAGGCAACATTGCTTTGGCACCAGCCAGGGCCGGTTGTGCGCTAATCGTAACGGTTACAGAGGGCAGATTTCTTCCTATGGCTGGCGGTTCAGGCCAGTTGCGAACCGGAGGGCTTTTGGCGGTCCTGTCAGAGGGGAGCCGGAAGGGACGGGCTAACGAAAAGAGAGATTTTGTAAAAGTACTATTGACCCCAGCGTTTCACGGGACTAAGTTGGAGTCTCCCCTTTCGGGCCCGGCTATACATCCACGGTGAGGTCCCATGAGCACGAACATCGTCTCCAGCACTGCCGCCAGCGCCCTCCAACAGCGATGGGAGAGGTTGCGTAGCCACAAACGGATCATTTCGCGCGTCAAGCTGCTCGTCGAATGGGACCAGGGTGGCGCGAAAGAGACTGCCAATGCGGTCACGGTGGATGTGAGCCATTCCGGCTGCATGGCCGTTGTCGGAGCGGACCTGCCGCTGCACCGGAAGGTGCGGCTGGTCCACCCGGAAACGGGACGCAAGGCGGAAGCGGAAGTGGTTTGGCGCAGCCACGAGGCGTGGGACGCCGGATTCGAGCTGCTGAAGCCCGACGCCACGTTCTGGAATTTGAAGTAAGAGGAATTCGAGCGAGCCACTTCCTGCTTTAACGGTCCTCGAACGCCCCCCGAATCTACAGTGACCTCCTACTGCGGCCACTTTTCCCTGGGCAAACTCTTCTGGATGGTCTCCAAGTTTTGGAAACCATCTTTGATAACGGTCTCCTTAACGTTGTCTTTCGTGACTACTACGGGAGCCAGAAGAATCGCAGGAATAGCCTTATTCCCCACCCTGAAAGAAACTGCAGACTTCACGGGCTCTCCCATCGCCAAAGCTACTGCGGCTTCGGCGGCCAGCTTCGCCTGCGAGCCGAGAGGCTTGTAGATGGTCATGGTCTGCGTGCCGTCGAGGATGCGGATGATGGCCGCGAGGTCCGCGTCCTGCCCCGAAACAAGAGCTTTACCTGCGAGATTGTGCTCGGCGAGCGCCTGGATCGCGCCGCCGGCGGTGCCATCATTCGAGGCGACCACGGCATCAATCTTTCCGTTCGCCAACTCGATCGCTTCCGTCATGTGCGTGTAAGCTTCCGTGGGATTCCAGTCTTTTGTCCACGTATCCGAGATGATTCTGATGTCGCCGCGATCCACCAGCGGTTTCAAAACCCGCCATTGCGCGTCGCGCAGAATCTTCGCATTCAGGTCCGCGGGCGAACCGGCGATCAGGACATAGGCCCCCTTGGGAGCAATCTGCGTCAGGGATGTAGCCTGCAGGAAGCCAACTGCGGAAGCATCCACGCCGACAAAAAAGCTCACGTTGGGATCGCGCACCAGGCGTTCATAACAAAGGAGCGGCACCTGCTTGGCCTTGGCCGCCGCGACAATGCGCGCAGCTTTCTCCGCGTCATGAGGAACCAGAACGAGCGATTTCACGCCCGCATCAATAAGCTTTTGCGCTTGCTGGAGTTGCAGTTCGTCGTCGCCCTCCGCCGTTTCGATCAGGACATTGGCCCCGAGTTCGCCGGCGCGTTTCTGGAAATTGTCAAGATCCGTCTGCCAGCGCTCGATTTTTAGGGAATCCATCAGAAAGCCGATTTTCAATTTTTCTGGAGCAACTGGTTTGTCTTGAGCGTGAAGGACAGAGGCCGCCAATAGCAGAAGGAACGCCCACCGCGCACGCAGAAATGTCTTCTTATGACCTGGGCACACCGACGCACCTCCAGAGAGAGAGATTAATCAAAAACTAACACTATTCACGGATGTTAACAATGCTGGCGTGCCATCGCGCTACGTATGCCTAAACGTTTTGAGGTCAAGTGCAAGGGCCTGTGTGGTTGGCGGATTATTCATCTCGGAGCGCCTGTGATGGCAAGATCGAGCTCGCCCGCAAAGCAGGAGCCAGCGTGGCAATTAGCGCGGATATTGCGAGTATGAGCGCGGCCACAGCGATACGTCTGGGATCATAAGGGTTGAGTCCGTGAAGCTGACTGCTCAAAATACCAGCGGTTGCGAGAGACAGCGGTATGCCCAAAATCAGTCCGAATGCGATAAGCAGGAATGCGCCTCGAAGAACAAGACGGACAACGCCGCCGCGACTCGCCCCCAGCGCCATCCGTACGCCAATCTCGCCCTTGCGGCGCCCAACATTGTAAGCTGTGACTCCGTACAACCCAATCGAAGCCAAAACCAGCGATAGAACACCGAACAACGAGGTGAGGCGTGCAATGAGTTGCTGCTGCGTGAGCTGCGTGGCGACCTTCTCTCTTAGAGTGCGAATCGAAATGATCGGCAGACTCGGGTCCACAGAAGCCAGGGCTTGCCGTACCTGCGCACCAGATAGGCGAGCCCCCTGCCGTGTCCGGATGACAATGTCGTGCAGGAAAAGTGAACCAAGATTCGTTTGCGAATAGTCGGCTTGTGCTTCGGGCAAAAAGAAGAACGCGCCATCCGGCTTATCGAGCGTGAGGTATCGCGCATCTTTAGCCATACCCACCACTTCGTATTGGCGGCTGTTATCCGCCTGCGTGCCGAAATGCTTGCCAATCGGATCTTCGTTCTGGAAGAACTTTCGCGCAAACGCTTCATTGATGACTGCTACTTTTCGCGAACTCGCCGTATCCTCTTCAGAGATGCCGCGCCCTCTAACAATGGGAGTCCCGATGACATCAAGGTATCCCGCCGAAACGCGATCCCACGCGGCAGAGTTGTCATCTTTCGGCCCAGGAGCGGGATGTCCGTCCACCCAAACGCCGGCACCCCAACCGTAACCCACCGGCGAGTATTGACAGAGAGCGACGGAAGATACGCCCGGAATGCTCGCTATCGAATCGTGGATGCGCCGATAAAGTGTGGGGAGCTGATCCGATCGGTAGCCTGCCAACCGCGGATCCATGCTGGCAACGATGCGGCGGTCCTGAACGAATCCTGAATCTTGATTCTCGAGCCTCTGCAAAGCGGCGGTAAGCAGTCCTGCCGCTGATAACAGGACGAGCGAGAACGCCGCCTGAAGCACCACGAGTGTTTTCCTTGGCAGGGAGCCCTCGCGAGCGGTGGAGCGGCTGCTCCCGTGGAGGGCTTCATTTGGGTCTACGCGCGTGGCCATCCACGCGGGACCGATGCCGAACGCAATGCCCGTGACTAGCGAAATAGTAAACGCGAACAGTAGAACCGGCTTGGAAGGCGACGCGCTGATTGGCACGCGAGCGAAGCCGGCGAAGGTAGGGAATGCGAAATAGAGGATCAGGTGCGTGCACGCGAATGCGATCGCCACGCCGGCCGCTCCGCCAAAGAGCGAGAGTAAAACGCTTTCGGTAAGGGGCTGCCTCAAAATTCGCGAAGTTTGCGCTCCCAGGGCCACGCTCAGCGCTGTCTGCCGCCTCCGCTCCATTCCGCGAACAAGCATAAGGTTGGCCACGTTAGCGCAGACGATCAGCAGCACAAAGCCTGAAGCCATCATGAGAATTTGAAGCCAGTGCTCGTATTGCTCGCGCATGCCAGTGATCCCCGCGCCGCCGGGAGTCAGGTAGAGCGTTTGTTCGGGAAATCTTGCGCGGTCGTTCGCGCTCATGTCACTCCAGTGCGAGCGCAACCATTGCTTCAGCTCCACCCGCATTTCAGCCTCAATGGATGCGGCGTTCGCGCCTGGCTGGATGCGGCCAATCAACTCTAACCAATGCGTGTCAACCTTGTTCAAATCGGCATCGCTCTCGACATACGGTTCGGTATTCAGGGGTAGAAAGAAATCGGGTGGGCTGCTGCGCAGACTGTCGCCAAAGAAACCGGGCGGAGTGATTCCCACCACGCTAAACGGCTTGCCGTCCACTTCAAAGACTCCGCCGATTACCGACGGGTCGAGTCCGTACCTTTCCTGCCACAGACGATAGCTCATTATGGCGACTGGCGGAGCATTGGGTTGATCATCGCGGTTCGCGAGCGCGCGTCCTGCATAGGCTGTTATGCCGAACATGCTGAAGTAATTGCCGGATACGAACTCGCCTGGATAGCTTTGCGCTGCCTCTGAGCTGCTCGATCGCCGGACGCCAAACAGTAGCTCTAGTGAGGGAAACGCCGCCAGTTCCGAAAAGCCTTTGGTATTGTCTCGAAGGTGTTTGTAGAGGTCGTAGGAAACCAGGGAGAACTCTTTTTCCTGACTATACCCGCCCTGATAGCAGCAACGCGGTTCTTTACCCAAACGGTACAGCTCGGCCGGATTCGCCACGGGAAGCGACCTCAGCAAGACCGCATGCACCAACGCGAAAATCGAAGTCGTCGCGCCGATTCCGAGCGCAAGCGTCAGGACTGCTGCGCTCGTGAACGCCGGCGCCATTCGCAAGCGCCGTAGCGCGTAGCCCAAATCCCGCCACAACGTCTCCACAAAAAATTCCCAGCCGCCAGAACGCACGACTACCTTCGTAATTTCGAGACTCCCTCGCTCCAAGCGCACCGCGCGAAGGGCATCCTTTGGGCTCATCCCCTGCTTCATCTTTTCTTCGGCAGCCATCTCCTGGTAGGCGCGAAGTTCCTCATCCAACTCCCGGTCGACCTGGTTCTTTCGGAAAAGCGACCAAAGGCCGGTTGCAAAATTTCTGAATAAGGACATGGCTCGCTCCCTACGAGGCTTCCAAAATTCTGCCGATTGCTGTCACTTGCCTGCCCCACTCTCGTGTTTCGTTATCGAGCCTCTTTCGCCCCTTGGCTGTCAGAGTGTAGTACCTTGCCCGCCTGTTGTTTTCAGTGGGTTTCCATTCGCCATCGATTAGCCCGTCCCTCTCTAATCGTTGAATGGCGAGAAATAACGAGCCCGCGTTGAGGCGGAAAACGCCCTTGCTCATCTGTTCGATGCGCACGGAAATCCCATATCCATGCATAGGCTCCAGGGCCAACGTTTTTAGGATGAGCATGTCTAGAGTGCCGCTGGACGAGATCACTCGGCTTATCTGGCATAAAACGCTCCCCCTTGGCTACCAAGAGGAGCATACGCCTCTTCTATTGGTTGTCAAGAGGAGCGCGG
>QHYL01000230.1 GCA_003224105.1 Acidobacteriota bacterium
CGCGCGCAAGGCACGCCGGCCGGTCGCCGAGGGCTTCCAACGCTTCCGCGACGCATTCGGCCACTCGGTGCGGCGCCTCGTAAAGAATGATGGTGCGTTCCTCAATGCGCAAACGCTCGAGGGCGCGGCGGCGTTCCCCGGTTCGGGCGGGTAAGAACCCCACGAAGAGGAATTCTTCGGTGGGCATTCCCGAACCAGAAAGCGAAGCGAGCAGCGCGGACGGCCCCGGAATCGGCGCCACGGGAATATGATTCTGCAAGCACAGCGCTACCAGCTTGTGCCCCGGATCGGAGACCAGCGGCATTCCTGCATCGCTCACCAGCGCAATTTTTGCGCCTTGCTCCATGGCTGCGGCCAATTCCGCGGCGCGCTTTACTTCGTTGTGCTCGTGGTAGCTGATCAGTGGCTTATGAATGTCGTAGTGTGCGAGCAGCTTTTGTGTGTGACGCGTATCCTCGCAGGCGATTTGATCCACTTCCTTGAGGATGCGCAGCGCGCGCAGCGTGATGTCTTCAAGGTTGCCAATCGGCGTACCGACAAGGTACAAACAGCCCGTGGGATTCTGCCGCTCTGCCGCTGGATTCTTGGCGGTCATGCGATCAGTCTAGCATGCGCCTTGCGAAGCGCACGGTGCGCTCGCCGCGGCCAGGTTCGCTATACCAAAGCGCCCGCCGCCCGGCGGCAGTCTCTACAGCAATGCTATACTTCATTTTTTGAGTGTCCTTGTAGTGGCTCAAAGGAGGAGTGTCTGTGCCTTTGTATGAGTACCAATGCGTGAAATGCGGCCGCAAAACAGAAAAAATCGAGAGCGTTGACGGGCCGCACTTGAAGAAATGCCCCCACTGCGGCGGCAAAGTCGAAACGCTTATATCGGCGCCCGCCATCCAATTCAAGGGCGCCGGATGGTATGTGACGGACTACGCGAAGAAAACGAGTGGCGGCGATTCCGAAAAGACTGCCGCCGGAGCAACGGAGGCCGCCGTCAAGGAAAAAAACAGCGATTCGAAAGAAACGGTTTCCAAGGACTCGAAAGAAAAGAAACCCGAAAAGAAGAAATAGATCGCGCGAGGAGCCGGCATGGCCGACACAACACAAGCAAAGAGCGCCACGGGCCGCAAGGTGCGCAAAGCCGTTCTGCCGGCCGCCGGGCTGGGCACGCGATTTTTGCCCGCGACAAAAGCACAGCCCAAGGAAATGCTTACCGTTGTGGACAAGCCGCAGATTCAGTACGTCGTCGAAGAGTGCGTCGTCTCCGGCATCGAGCACATCATCATCGTTACAGGAAAAGGAAAGAATTCCATCGAGGACCACTTCGATTACTCGCCGACGCTCGAGCGCTTCCTGGAAGAAAAGGGAAAAAAGGACCAGGCCGCTATGGTGCGCGAGATTAGCGACATGGTTCAAGTGAGCTATACACGCCAGAAAGAGCCGCTCGGCTTGGGACACGCCGTGCTGGTGGCAAGAGATCTTGTGGGCGACGAACCTTTTGCCGTTTTGCTGGGCGACGTGTTGATTCCCGGCCAGAATCCCGCCACGAAGCAACTCATCGACGTCTACGCCGCAACCGGTGTGGGAGCCATCGCCGTCGAAGAAGTGCCGAAGGAGCGAACGCATCTCTATGGCATCATCGATGGCGAGCCCGCGCCGCAGGCGCCTTTCGGTGCGCGCCTGCTGCGAATTCGCGACGTGGTTGAAAAGCCGAAGCCGGAAAAGGCTCCCTCAAACCTGGCAATTACCGGCCGTTACGTCTTGCCGCCGCAGATCTTCGATTGCCTGGCGCGGACCAAGCCGGGCGCAGGAAACGAAATCCAATTGACTGACGCGCTGCGAATCCTGGCGCAAGAAGATGGCTTGTGGGCGTACATTTATGATGGTGTCTCTTACGATGCGGGCGACAAACTTGGATTCTTGAAAGCGACCGTGGAGATCGCTTTGCAGAACAAGGAATTTGGCGGCGAGTTCCGCCAATATTTGAAGGGTTTGAAGTTGTAGGGACGGCCTCCCGGGGCCGTCCGCTGTAGAGAGCCATGAGCACGCGAATTCTCGGAATCGAATCCTCTTGCGACGAAACCGCGGCGGCAGTCGTCGCCGACGGACGCGAAATCCTGTCCAGTGTCGTCGCGTCGCAGGTCGACGTCCATCGCAAATACGGCGGCGTGGTTCCGGAGTTGGCTTCGCGCGAGCATTTGCGGCAAATCGTGCCCGTAGTGCGCGAAGCGCTTGCGCAAGCCGGTCTGAAGCTGGAAGACGTAGAAGCTATCGGCGTAACGCAAGGGCCGGGCCTCGTTGGCGCGCTGCTCGTCGGAATCACCTACGGGAAAACTCTGGCGGAATCTCTAGGAATACCGCTCGTGCCGGTGAATCATCTGGAGGGGCATGTTCATGCCGTTTTTCTCGAAGCGCACAAAACCGGGCGCGCACCCAAACTGCCGGCCGTCTGTTTGATCGTTTCCGGTGGCCACACCGTTTTGTACGAAGTGAAGACTGAAGATTCCGCGGCGCCAGATTCGAGCGCGCTTTTTCATTACCGCAAACTGGGACAGACGCGGGACGATGCAGCGGGCGAAGCCTACGACAAAGTCGCGAAGATGCTTGGCCTGGGATACCCTGGCGGGCCGATTCTCGACCGTTTGGCTGCCGCTGCGGACGGAGCGCCCGCACCTGTGAAATTTGGGCCAACGAAAACGAGAGGGAATCCCCTCGACTTCAGCTTCAGCGGGCTGAAGACCGCGGTTCTTTATCATTTGCGCGAGCATGCGGAATATGCGCCGGAGATTCGCAAACGTGAAGAGGGGCTGGCGCGCGGCGAACGAAAATTCGATCAATTATTTTCGCTGTGCAGCCCTGCAACGCTCGGGCTCGTGCGTGAATTTCAAAACGCTGTAGTGCGTGACCTGGTGGACCGTACCATGATTGCCGCGGAAGAACTCGACGTCGAGAGCATCCTCGTTTCCGGCGGTGTCGCGGCCAACAACCAGTTGCGTACAACCTTTGAGGAGCGTGCGAGAGCTGCCGGCGTGGAAGTGTTTTTTCCTAGCCGCCCGCTTTCCACAGACAATGCCGCGATGATTGCGGCCGCCGCCTACTCGCGGTTCCGCGCGGGCCGCCTCGCCGATCTTACGCTGAACGCCGATCCCAGCCTGTCGCTCGCTTAAGGAAAAAACGTGAAGGGAATCTATTCATGAAGATAGCGAAGCCTCTTTTCTTGACGGCGATTCTAACGTTCCTCGTTTCAAACGCGAATGCAGCCGGGGCGCGTACCGTTCGCTGGACCGAGAAAAAGGCGAACGACTGGTATGCGCAGCAGCCGTGGCTTGTCGGGAGCAATTACATCCCGCGCTCCGCCATCAATGAATTGGAAATGTGGCAGGACGCGACGTTTAATCCGGAACAAATCGACCAGGAATTGGGTTGGGCCGAATCTCTGGGCATGAACACCATGCGCGTTTTTCTGCACGATCTGCTCTGGCAACAAGACGCCGACGGTTTCAAGAAGCGCATTGACCAATTCCTGACTATTGCCGCGAAGCACCACATTCGCCCGCTGTTTGTTCTTTTTGATTCCTGCTGGGATCCCCTGCCGCATTTAGGCGAGCAGCATCCTCCGATTCCAGGCGTTCACAATTCGGGCTGGGTGCAGAGTCCAGGGGCCGTGGCGCTGGGTGACCTGAAGCAATATCCGCGCCTGAAAGCCTACGTGCAGGGAGTAGTGGGGGCGTTCGCGAAGGACGAACGCATTCTTGGCTGGGACGTGTGGAATGAACCGGGTAACAGCAACATGGGCAGCTACTCAAAAGAGGAATTGAAGGGCAAAACCGAGCGCGTGCTGGTGCTTTTACCGGAGGCATTCGAATGGGCGCGCGAAGTCACTCCCACCCAGCCGCTCACCAGCGGAGTCTGCTGCGTGGACCAGGCCTCGGACGGGTCCCACCTCGGCAAAATCGAACAAATCCAGCTCCGAGAATCGGACGTGATCACGTTTCATAACTACAGCTGGCCCGAATATTTCAAACGCGAAATTGGCTGGCTGAAAAAATATGGCCGGCCGGTGATTTGCACGGAATTCATGGCGCGCTCGGTGGGTAGCACCTTTGACACGATTCTGCCCATCGCGAAAGAAGAAAAAGTCGGCGCGATCAACTGGGGCTTCGTCGTGGGCAAAACGCAGACGAATTTGCCCTGGGAATCGTGGGAGCATCCTTACATCCTTCAGCAACCACCTGTGTGGTTCCACGAAGTGCTGCATCCTGATGGCAAGCCTTATCGCCAAACGGAAGCCGACCTGATCCGCCAACTCACAGGCAAGGATAAAGAATCAAAGTAGCCTGGCTGAATTGTCGCTTCCGCGCCGTGTCTGCGGCGTGGGGTATACTTTCGCGGACATGCCTGCAAATAAGAGCAGCAGCGCGCGGTCCGAATCTGCCAGGAACGGCCCGCGATTTCAGCCAGCGAGTGATCAATCCTTGCTCATTTATTTCGGCGAAAAAATCACAATCCAAGCGCATGAGCGGGTTCGCACGTTGCTCCACTTGCTGGAAGCGGAACCGATTGCGGGTATTCGAAACCTGCATCCCGCCTATTGCTCGCTTCTCGTGAAGTTCGATCCGCTAAAGTGGCAGCACGAGAAGCTGGAGAAAGAATTGCGCAAATATCTTGGCCGCTTAGACAAAGTTAAATTGCCCGAGCCGCGACACGTGGAAATTCCGGTCTGCTACGGCGGCGAGTTTGGGCCCGACCTCGAGGACGTGGCAGCGACGCACGGAATCATGCCGCAGCGTGTCATCGAACTGCATTCCTCGCCCACTTACCTTGTTTATTTCTTGGGATTCACGCCGGGATTTGCGTATCTCGGCGAGCTACCGCAGGAACTTGTCACGCCGCGCCTTCCATCACCCCGCAGAGTGCCGGCGGGAAGCGTGGGAATCGCAGCAAACCAAACGGGCGTGTACCCGTTCGAGACGCCGGGCGGCTGGAGATTGCTCGGACGCACGCCGCTGGCGATGTTTCGCACAGATCGCGAAGGCTTGAGCCTGCTCTCCATCGGAGACCACGTGCGCTTTGCGCCCATTTCGCGAGAACGCTTTGCCGAGCTGAGCCGCGCATGAGCGCAATCGAGGTGCTCTCACCAGGGTTGCTCACCACGGTGCAGGATTTGGGCCGCGAGGGGTTTGGACCGATGGGCGTTTCGCCTTCGGGCGTGGCCGACCCGATTGCGCTGCGAATTGGAAACCGATTGGTGGGCAACGCCGAAGGCGCGGCCGGGCTGGAGATGACGCTTCTAGGCGGAACGTTTCAATTCCAGGGAGCATGCGTTGCAGCGCTGACGGGTTCCGACTTCTGCGGGATGCTTGACGGCGCAGCTGTTCCTCCTTGGATTTCCTTCGAAGTGAGGCCGGGCCAAACACTTCGGCTTGGTCCGACCCGTTCGGGCGCGCGCTGCTATTTGTGTGTTCGCGGCGGAATCGAAGTGAAACCGTTCCTCGGCAGCGCTTCTACGCACCTCCTCAGCGGGCTCGGGGGCCATGAAGGCCGCGCGCTGCGCAAAGGCGACATCTTGAAAATTGGTGATCCACTCGAAGCAAGACAGAAGGGAACAGGCAAGAGTGCCCGTTCTACCGGAGGCGCGCACGATTCGAATCGCTTGCAAAAAGTAGCGCCGAAGGCTCTGGAACGTCTCGCTCCACGCAAAGTCTTGCGCGTCACGCCCGGTCCGCAGAGCGGTTGGTTTCCCAATGCCGCCCAGAAAGTGTTTTACGCCAATGCGTATCGCGTAACCGAAGAAGCCAATCGCATGGGCCTGCGGCTGGAGGGCCCTGCACTTCCGGAAGGCGCTCAGGGAGACGCGTCCGGAAAGGTGCATGGAGAAATGATTAGCGAAGGCGTTTCGCTGGGAGCCATTCAAATCACGGCAGGCGGACTGCCCATCATTCTGTTCGTCGAGCAGCAAACCACCGGCGGCTATGCGAAGATCGCCAACGTGATTTCAGCCGATCTGCACAGCGTGGGCCAGGTTCGCCCGCGCGACGAAGTCCGCTTCGAACTTGTGAGTTTCGCAACCGCGCGA
>QHYL01000723.1 GCA_003224105.1 Acidobacteriota bacterium
AGATCGCGCTGCCGATTACTTCCGCCGTGCTACCGTCGTCGTTCTTCCGTACATTGAAGCTTCACAGAGCGGCGTGATCCCCATGGCGTACTCTGCCGGAAAGCCGGTCGTTGCCACAACCGTCGGCGGTCTGCCGGAAATGGTGGAAAACGGCCGCACGGGGTATCTCGTCCCCCCTGGAGACTCGGCTCAATTAGCGGAAGGCGTCACGAAGCTGCTTCTCGACGAGACCCTCCGCCGCCGCATGGGCGCAAATGCAAAACGTAAAATCGAGGAGGAGTGCTCTCCCTTCGTGGTCGCCCAAAAGACAATTGAAGTCTATCTTCGCGCAGTAGAGGGAACTGCTCTTGCCAGGAACACAGCTCTTGTGAGAGGTTCTTCCACCGTCACTTCTCGCACAGGCAGCATCGACTGACGTTTAAGAAACGCCGAACCCAGCAGAACACTGAGAAGATTCTTTTTGGAGCGCGGCAGCCTTGCTGCTGCTTTTCTAAGCTGCTTGCGCGTTCTGACCTTTAGCGGGGTTCAACAAGAATGGAGAATTGAAAACCAAGAACTGAAAAACGTGGGAGAGGGGGGGTGCCACTCTACGCCACTTCTCGTAGCTGGCACTCGGCTCCCCTCCCACGGGATTGAGACGGGCAGGGGCTGGATAAAGCTGTCAGACATTGTCCTGAAATGCGCAACGAATCCAACGGCTAAGGGTTGCGCACTCCCCAATAAAGGGGGCTCATCAGCTAGTGCTGATATGCCCCCAGGTCCACCGCGCCGCCTTGCGGTCGGGCTTTGCCGTTGATGTCCACGTAGATGTACTTCCTCAAGTCCGTCACGATGGACGCCGCCAACCCGGACACCGTGCTGGGGTCAATGCCGCGGTTGTAAGCCGGGCTCGAAGCCTGCAACGTCAGTCCGGTTCCCAGCAGCCCAGGCGCTAACGACGTGGAATACGCGCCGATGCCCAGGCTGGGCGCGTTGATGAACAGCGGATCGGCGTTGATGAGCTGCGAAGGATTCGAGTAGCTGAAGTTGATGGGCGCGGCGAAATACATGTCCGCGAAATACTGAACATTGGAGTTGCTCCCCTGCTGGTCATAGGAGGGGTTGTTGGAGGCCGCGGCGACGGCAATGTTGTTGATGAAGTAGCCGTTGCTGGAATTCTGGGTGGTCAACGAGCCGACGTTGCCGAGCGAGGTGTCGAGATCGTTTTTGTAGCAGGTGTTGTTGATGAACCAGAAATTGGCGACGCCGTTGGCCTGGATGCAGCGGCCGCCGTTGCCGTAGACCACGTTGTTGACGATAAGCGCGGGAGGCGTGTTGCCGCCCAGGTCAAGGATGATGCCGTTGCCGTCGGTGTGATTGGAAGAGCCGTCGTATTCGCCGGTGAGGACGTTGTTGGAGGCGATGTTGTGGAAGCCGGCGTAATTATCGAACCATTGGGCGTTGTTGTAGGAGATGGCGCTGGTCCAGCCGTAGAGATAGCCGTTGTGGTTGATTTGGTTGTGGTCGCTGGTGAGGTAATCGCAGTTCACCGCGCCCACGCCGGAGCCTCCGGTGTTGTTGATGTTGTTGGACATGAAGCGGAGGTGATGGCCGCCCTGGCAGAGGAAGCCGTCGAGGGCGTTGTTCTTGCCGTCGAGGTTCAAGCCGCGGAATTCGAGATAAGCGGCGCCGGAAGGGAAGCTGCCGTTGCCGAACTTGAACATGGGCTGGCCGGTGGCGCCGGCGGTCCAAACCAAATTCACCGCGCCGTTGCCGTAGCTTTTGTAAACGATCCAGGAAGAGGGCGTGCCGCTGGTGGGCGGATAGAAGGTGGAGCCCAGGTTGTAAGTTCCAGCGAGCAAGCAGACCACGGAGCCGGGCTGCGAAGCGGAGGCCGCGCCGTTGAACGTCTTGGGCGCGGAAGCGGAGTTGCCGGAGTTGCCATCGTTGCCGGACGGCGAAGCAAACAGTGTGCAATCGGAGGCCGTGGAGCCGTTGCTCACGGTGATGCTTACGGGCGAACTGGTGGCAGACAAGCCGGCTAGGTCGGTCACCTTCGCAGTGAGTGAATGCGAGCCATTTGAAAGTGAAGCAGTATTCAAGCTGTAAGACCAGCTGGTGGTGCCCGAAGCGTTCGAGTACGCGCCGTTGTCCACGGAGAGCTGCACCGTCTTGATAGACACAGTGTCCGAGGCGGTTCCGGAGACAGTCACCGCGTTTGAAACCGTCGCCCCGTTGGCAGGCGAGGTGATGGCCACCGACAGAACCGGATTCACGACGTTGATGGAGAAATTGCTGGACGCGGTGTGCGCGGCGGCGTCTTTCACTTGCACGGTGAAGGGGAAAGAGCCGAGGACGGAAGGCGTTCCAGTGAGTGAGCCGGAAGAACTCAGACTCAGGCCAGTGGGCAGCCCGCCGCTGGAGAGCGACCAGGAATAAGGAGTAGTGCCGCCGGAAGCAGCCAGCGTGGCGTTGTACGCGCCGGAAAGAGTAGCCCCGGGAAGCGAACTTGTCGTGATTTGCAACGTGGAGGAAGCCGCATTCACGGTGAGAGTAGCGGCGTTGCTCGTCGCGCTACCGCTTGCGTTGCTGACCACGACAGTGAACTGCGCACCGTTGTCGGAGCTGGTCGTAGCAGGTGTGGTGTAGGAAGAAGAAGTCGCGCCGCTGAGGGCCGTGCCGTTTTTCTTCCACTGATAGCTTAGAGGGGCGGTGCCGGACGCGGTGACAGAGAAAGTAGCGGTCTGTCCCGCGGTCACCGTCTGATTCACCGGCTGCCCCGTGATTGACGGCGCGACGGCGCCCGATCCGCTGTTCGCGCTGAAGGCCACATCCACCCAATAATTTGCTGTGTTCGTGCTGGTAGGGAAGGCGCTGCTGCTGCCATACGTGAAGCGCCCATCGGGCGTGCCACTTGTGTTGGCCAGAGCGTGCAGAGGCGCGTTGTCCACTCCGGAACTCGCGAAGAAATTCCAGTTCGCACTCCAGTGCCCGATCGTACTGTGGTAAGAGGCGACATACACCGTATTGGCAGTAACCGCCACGGGATTCGCAAAATTCAC
>QHYL01000722.1 GCA_003224105.1 Acidobacteriota bacterium
CATGCCCATGATTTTGTCGCTGGCATGCACACAACTGCGCATGACGCCGGCGGAGGCCATCACCGCCGCGACCATCAATGCCGCCTGCGCGTTGCGGCGCGAGAAGCAGGTCGGGTCGCTCGAGGTTGGCAAACAAGCGGACGTCGCCGTATTCGAGGTGGCCGACTACCGCGAAATTCCTTATTATTTTGGAGTGAACCACTGCTGGATGACGATCAAGCGCGGTCGCGTGATCCATGCCGCCAAAGATTCCAAGAGCTAGCTATACCGGCAAGCCCGTCCGGAGACTAAAACTTCCGAAAATCGGGCCGACGAAGACGACGAACTTCTTCGAAGAGTATCTTTATGCGCTGCTGGCGTTCGCTTTTTTTGCGGTGACCATTCTGGGGAAAGCTGGAGGATTCAGCGGATACAATGCGGTGGTTATTGGCGCATGGGTGACCGCCATTCTTTGGTGCGCGCATCAATTAAAGGACTATTTTACGGAGAAATCGAAGACAGAGAATGGGAAAACTTCCGCGCCGCAGCCGCAGGCGGCCACCGAAACGGCGAAAGGACCTTTGCCGCTTCCATCCGGCATGAAGCCCATGATCGGGCTGCAATGGCCGGTGAAGTCGGGGGCTCGGCCTTCGTGGCCCAAATTGCCGCCCAAATTGCCGAAGGAACAGATTGCTGCAGCGCAGCCGCAAGCGGTTCAGCCGCCTGCGGCAACGTCGCCCCAGACATCACAGGCAGATTCCAATGAGAAAAAGCGCGCCTTCGTTTACGAGCGGCCTACACTGCCGGATCGCAAGCCGAAACTGCCGAACAATTGGGGCGATTTGAACGATCAGAAACCAAAGGACAAGAAGCGGGACCACAAAAAACCAAAACGATGAAAAGACTGATTGAATGCGTTCCGAATTTTTCTGAAGGCCGGGATTCCGCGAAGGTGGATGCTCTCGTTGGAGCGATGAGCAGCGTTCCAGGCGTGTATGTGCTGGACCGTGAGATGGACGCGGACCACAACCGGTCCGTGATTACGCTGGCGGGCGAGCCAGATGCCGTGGCGGAGGCGGCGCTGCTTGGCGTGGGCAAAGCAATGAAGTTGATCGACCTGACCAAGCACACGGGGGCACATCCGCGGGTGGGCGCAACGGATGTGGTCCCGTTCATTCCCATTGATGGCGTGACGATTGAAGACTGCGTGGCGCTGGCACGCCGAGTGGGCAATGAAATTTGGACCCGCTATCGCATTCCCGTTTTCTTCTACGAAGCGGCGGCGACTCGGCCGGAACGCGTGAATCTGGAAAACGTGCGGCGGGGGCAATTCGAAGGACTGCGCGAGGAGATGAAGAAGAATCTCGACCGGCAGCCGGACGTGGGGGAGCCGAAGGTTCATCCAACGGCCGGTGTGACGGTGGTGGGCGCGCGGAAGTTTTTGATCGCCTACAACGTGAACCTGAACACCTCAGACGTGAGCATCGCCAACAAGATTGCCAAAGCCATCCGATTTTCCTCGGGTGGGCTGCGTTATGTGAAGTCCATGGGCGTGGAATTAAAGGCGCGCAACCTGGCACAGGTTTCCATTAACTTGACCGACTTTGAACAGACGCCCATGCTTTCTCCCGCGCAAGTATTTGAGAACAAGCTGGCCGACGCACTGAGCGACGCGCCGGTGATGACAGCAAAGGACGGAAGACTGGCGGGACTGGCACGGCCTTTTCTGGATGCGTTGGCGGCGCCGAGTGCGACGCCGGGCGGCGGAAGCGCTTCGGCATTCGCCGCTGCGCTGGCCGCGTCGCTCGGACAAATGGTTGCGGGGCTTTCGCGGAAAAAGAAATCGCAGGCGGCCTACGTGGAGCAGCTCTCTGCGGCGTTGGATGAAATGCGGAGAACCGCTGACGAGCTTGCCGAAGCGATTGACCGGGATGCGGAGTCTTACGACGCGGTGATGGTGGCTTTCAAATTGCCACAGGGAAACGCGGAAGAGACCGCCCGGCGTGAAGCCGCCATTCAAAAGGCAACCAAGGGCGCGGCGGAAGTTCCACTGCAGGTGGCCGAGCGGACGGTTGCCCTTTTCGAACGACTGGGACAACTGGAAGGTATCGTCGCCGCATCCATGCGTTCAGACTTGCATGTAGCACGAATGATGGCCGATGCAGGGGCCCGCGGAGCATTGGCTAATGTCGAGATCAACCTCGATGGATTGAAGGATCCAACTTACGTCGCATCTATGCGGGCGAAGGCCGCGGCACTGCGCCAGCGATTGGGCGATGCGCCCCGCGCCACAAGCGCGTAGAATCAATACTCCCTCGGCCCTTCCCGAAAGGAGCATTTCATGAGAGTCATCACGGCGATCGGCAAGGCCGGAGCCGCGGCCATCGTGACAGCGATTCTGCTTGCGGCGCCAAAGCCCGCGCGCGCAGGCCGCCTGGGCACGGATGTGATCGCGCTTTTCCCGAAAAACATCGGCGAATTTGCCTATGCCGACCTGAAGAAAGCGCGGTCCCAGAAATGGTTTCCGCAGCTGCAAGAGCAGATGATTCCGGAGAAGTTCAAGCAATTCGAGAAATTTCTCGCGTCTGCCGGCGTAGATCCGAATTCGCAGGTGGATGAGCTGGCCTGGGGACTCGTGGCGGAAGGGCTGAGTACGAAGACCGAGGGCGCCGGCTCGTCGGCAGTTCCCACGGGCGAAGAGGTTGTCGGCGTCGCGCTCGGCACGTTCAACCCCAACTCGACCGAAGCGTATTTCAAACAGCAGAAGTTGCCCACCTTCAAGGCCCGGAGTTACACGCTCTATTCTTTTGGCAGCGGCACGGGGGCGAACGACCTGTTTTTCTTGTTCATTGATTCAAATACCGCCGCGTTTGGACACCGCGAGGTCCTGGAAAAAATGGTGGAAGTGCGTTTTGGCGCAGAGGAAGGTTTGCTGACGAACGACCAGATCTTCCCGCTGATCAACGAGGCCAACGGCAACGGCGTGGTCTGGGCGGTCCTGAATCCCGCGTATACGCGGCTGGCCATGCAG